>JACXUS010000557.1 GCA_014763785.1 Sphingomonadales bacterium
GGTGCGCGGGATGGGGGTGGCCGTCATCACCAGCTGGTGCGGATGCAGATGACCCGCACGCCCCTTTTCGCTCAGGGCGAGGCGCTGGTGGACGCCGAAACGGTGCTGTTCGTCGATGATGATGAGCCCCAGGCGGTCGAACTCGACCCCTACCTGGAACAAGGCGTGGGTGCCGGTGACGACGCGCGCGCGTCCCTCCGCCACCTGCGCCAGCGCCTGCCGGCGCGCCGCGCCCTTCTGGCTGCCCGTCAGGGCCACGACGGGGATGCCAAGCGGCTCGAACCATTGCGCGAGGTTGCGCGCATGTTGCTCGGCCAGAAGCTCGGTCGGGGCCATCAGGGCGACCTGCTGGCCCGCCTCCAGCGCTGCACACGCGGCAAGCGCGGCGACCACGGTCTTGCCCGCCCCCACATCGCCCTGCACCAGTCGCCGCATGGGACGGTCGCGGGCCAGATCCGCGCGGATCTCCTCAAGGACCCGCTGCTGCGCCCCGGTGAGCCGAAACGGCAGGGCGGTCATCAGTTGCGCCGCCAGCGCCCCGGACGTGACCAGCGGGGTAGCGCGCCAGTGCTCGGCCTCGAGCCGCCAGCGGCGCATGGCGAGCTGCTGGCCCAGCAGCTCCTCGAACACCAGCCGCGCCCCGCCAGGCCTGTCCTGCGGCGTGGGCACCGCGCGGGTGGGGCGATGCAGATCGTCCAACGCCGTGCGCAGATCAGGCAGTCCCAGGAGCTCCCGCAGACGGGTGGGAAGCAGATCAGGCAACAGCTCCGGCTGGCGCGCCCAGAGGCCCTGCGCCTCGCGGATCAGTCGGCGCAGGGTGCCCTGCATCAACCACTGAGTGGTGGGGTAGATCGGCGTGAGGGCGGTGTCGAGCGGAGCCGGAAGGGGGGTGATCTCCGGGTGAGCCATGTCCAGCCCCAAAACTCCGCCCTTGACCGTGCCGTAGGCACGCAGGCGCTGGCCGCGTTTGAGCTGCTCCACCAGCCCGCGCGGCGGGTTGAAGAACCACAGCGTCAGCCGGCCGCTGCCATCCCCCAGTACGGCGCGGTATTGCAGCCTGCGGCCGT
>JACXUS010000558.1 GCA_014763785.1 Sphingomonadales bacterium
GCGCACGATGACCCCGGGATGGGCCTTCTGGAAGGCCACGAAGACCGGGGTCAGCAGCCCCGCGATGCCGGGGATCGAGGTGATCACCAGATCGCCGGTCACCGCCTCGCCCAGGCCCTTGATGCGGCTGACCAGATGGCCGAACTGGTCCTCGGTCGCCTGCGCCACCTGCAACAGGTCGCGCCCGGCCTCGGTCGGGGTATAGCCGCGGGCATGGCGCTGGAACAGCTTGGCCCCCAGCCGCTTTTCCAGCGCGTCGATATGCCGGATCACCGTGGCATGGTGGACGCCCAGAACCTCGGCCGCGCCCGACACGGTGCCCATCCGGGCCACGTGAAAGGCGGTGCGGATTTCATCCCAGGTGTCGATCGGCATGGTGCGGGCCCCCTTGGCGCTTGGGGCCCAACCTTATCCTTTGCGCAGGCGGCGGCAAGGCCCCCCGGGGCCGCGCCCGGGGGGCCTTGCGGTGCCGGTCAGTGCACCCGCGCGGCGACCTCGGCGGCATAGCGGGCCTGCATCTCCTCGACCGCCTTGGCGTGCTTGTCCGCCAGGTCGGGGCGCAGCTTTTCGGCCCGCGCGGCGGCATCCATCGTGGGCCGGTAGTGGCCCTGGAACTGCGGCATCACATGGCGCGCGATCAGGTCATAGCTTTTCGCCGTCGCCGCCGGATCGGCCCAGTTGTGCGCCAGCATGAGGTAGGCGCCGAAGCCGCCGTTCGACTGTTTCATCAGCCGGTCGATCTGGGCCACGGCCATGTCGGGCGTGCCGATGGCGCCGAAGCCGCTTTCGTTCACGAACTCGATCATCTCCTTCACGTTGTTGCCGGGCACCGCCATCTGCGGGAAGGCCGCGACTGCTTGGAAGTAGTGGAACCACTGTTCCATCCCGTATTCCACGTCGCGGTAGGCCTGTTCCATGGTGTCGGCGATGTGCACCAGCCCCACCAGCCGCCATTTCGACCGGTCCACCGTCTTGCCGTGCTGGCGCGCCTCGGCCTCGATCACGTCCCAGTGCAGCGCCAGCGCGTCGAACCCCGCCGCCGTGGTCGCCCCGATCGAGATCAGGCC
>JACXUS010000232.1 GCA_014763785.1 Sphingomonadales bacterium
GCCCCCGGGCGCCTGCGCAGCAGGCGCAACACCATAGGGCCCCGGCTGCGCAGCAGGGAGGACGCCATACCCTGCGGCGGGCGCGGCGCCCCAGGGCCCCGCCATCTGGCCGCCTGCCATCTGGCCGCCCATCGCCATGCCCAGCCCCGCGCCGATCCCGGCGCCCATCGCAGCCCCCATGCCGGCGCCGGCCGCGCTGCCCGGCTGACCCATCGCCGTTGCTGCGTTGAACTGCATATAGCGGTTCAGATCGCCCACGATCCCCATCGAGGTGCGCTGATCCAGCACCGCCTCGACCGCCTCGGGCAGGCTGATATTCTCGATGTAGAATTCCGGGATGCTCAGCCCATAGCCGCCGATCACAGGCTCGATCGCCTTGGCCACCAGCTTGCCCAGATCGGCGGTATTCGCCGCCATATCCAGCACCGGAATCCCGGCGCCTGCGATCACGCGCGAGAATTCCTGCACGATCACGTTGCGGATCTGAAAGCTGATTTCATCCGCGGTGAATTCGCCATCGGTGCCGACGATCTCGGCCATGAACTTCGCCGGATCCCCGATCCGCATGGAATAGGTGCCAAAGGCCCGCAGCCGCACCGGCCCGAATTCCGGGTCGCGCGCGATGATCGGGTTCTTGGTGCCCCATTTCAGATCGTTGAACCGGGTCGTGTTCAGGAAATAGATTTCAGACTTGAACGGGCTGCGAAAGCCATGATCCCAGTGCTGCAGCGTCGTCAGCACCGGCATGTTGTTGGTCTCGAGCTGATAGAGCCCGGGGCCGAAGACATCGGCGATCTGGCCTTCATGCACGAACACCGCGGCCTGCCCCTCGCGCACCGTCAGCTTGGCGCCGTATTTGATCGCATGCCCCTCGCGCTCGAAGCGCCAGACCATCGTGTCGCGGGTGTCGTCGACCCAATGGATGACGTCGATGAACTCGCCGGTCAGAAAATCGAGAATACCCATGAATATCTCCTGCAACAGGCGGGGCTCAGGCGTCCGGCCCCATGATTTCGGTGGCGATCGCCTCGACGATCGGGCGCGCCTCGGCCTCGGTCATGCCGGGGCGCAGGCGGGGATCGTAGAGGATCTGCAACAGCAGCTCGTCATGCCGGGTGAGCAAGGCGAATTCCTCGTCATCGTTGAAGATCGAGGGCCGCGCGCGCGGATAGTCATTGGCAAGGCCAAGGCCCTGCGCCAGCTCCTCATGCACGCAGCTGCGGCGCAGCGTCTCGGGATGCTCGCCGCGGATCACCGCCACCGCGCGCGAATAGCTCGGCACGGCGCCTTCCGAGAAGGCGAAGACCACGCAGAAGGTCGTGGGCTGCAGGTTGATGATCGCCTCGAGCGAGGCCTGATCGACCCCCGGCACCAGTTCGCGCAGCCGCGGGCCGATCGCCCGGCGCTCGTCCTCGTTCAGCACGAGCACGTTGAAATTGGCCTGCGCCGGGCTCGCCGCCATGCCGACCGGGTGGCGCGTGGCGCGGGCAAGCTGCCCGGCATAGGCCGAGATCAGCGCCCGGTCGCGTTTGCGCTCAGCCTGCGGGACCGAGTCGCCGAATTCAACCGAGACCTGCACCGGCACCGCCCAGCGGCGCAGGCGGCTCGGGGTCTGACGCGCGACAAAGGTGCCGCCGCGGTTGGTATATTCATCATAAAGCGCGATATGGATGAAATCATCGACCAGCTGGCGCTTGCTGAAGGGCACATCGCGCGGCGCCACGTCCTGACGCAACAGACCGCGGCCGGCCAGCGTATCCTGAACCTGCGCGTAATAGGCCTGCATCGCCTGACTTTCGGGCGAGCGCGGCGCGGTGCCAAGGCCCGGCGGCGCGGCGACCGGGCGCGGGCCGGTCTTGGGCGCCTGCGGCGTGGGCGCATAGGGCGAGGGCTCGCAGGCGGCGAGCGCCGCGATCAGCGACAGCCCCGCCGCCAGCCGCAGTCCGGCCGCCCTGATGCGGGGCATGACAACAGGAGCGATCCCCACGATCAGGCAGCCCCGCCCGATTGTGCGGGCGCCTTCGCGGCCGCGAGCGTGTCGCGCAGCTTGCCCTCCAGCGTGACCAGATCGGCTTCGGCCGCGGCGCGGGCACGCTTGCCCTCATCGGCGATGCGCAGACTGTCCTCGATCGTGGCGATCAGCTCGGCATTGGCGGTCTTCACCGCCTCGATGTCGAAAATGCCGCGCTCCATCTCGGTGCGCACGGCGGTATTGGCCTCGCGCAGGTTCTTCGCATTGGCGGTCAAAAGCTCGTTGGTCAGATCCGAGGCCTCCTTCACCGCCTTCGCGGCCTCGGCCGAGCGCTGGATCGTCACCGCCTGCGCGAGCTGCGTTTCCCACAGCGGCACGGTGTTGACCAAGGTCGAGTTGATCTTGGTCACCAAGCTCTTGTCGTTTTCCTGCACCAGCCGGATCGAGGGCAGCGACTGCATCGTCACCTGCCGCGTCAGTTTCAGATCATGCACCCGGCGTTCCAGATCGTCGCGCGCCGCGCGCAGATCGCGCAGCTCCTGCGCCTTGAGCACCTTGGCGGTGTCATCCGCGCCGGCCAGCTCGGCCTCTTTGGCGGGGATATCGGTTGCATCCACTTCGGCGATCTTGGCCTCGCCCGCCGCGATATAAAGCGCGAGCTCGTCGTAAAAGCCCAGCGTCTTGTCATAGAGCAGGTCGAGCGACTTGATATCCTTGAGCAATTTATGCTCGTGGCTCAGAAGCGTGTCGGTGATCTTGTCGATCTGGCCCTGAACCTGCTCGAACCGCGCAAGGAAACTGGCAAAGGGGGCGGCGCGGCCCAGCAGCTTTTCCCACCATTTCTGCTCGCGCCGCACGTCCAGCTCGCTGACCGAAAAGCCGCGCAAGGTGGTCACGATCTCGCGCAGGCTGTCCCCCGCGGGGCCGACATCCTTGTTCTTCACATCGGCCAGCATCGCCTGGCTGATCGACTGCAATTCATTCTGCGCGCGGGCGCCGAAATGCACGATCGAGCCGGTGTCGCTCAGGTCCAGCTCCGCCATCCGGCGGCGAATCGCCTCGGCCACCGGCGCCTCGGCCTGCGCCAGCGGCACGATCGCACCGCCGGGTTCGGGCAGCACGAGGGCGGCCACGCTTTCGATCTCGGCTACGGCGGCGGCGGCCTGCTGACGGGTGGTCTCGGTCATCATCATTCCCTGTAGCGGATGACGGCCTAGATCCTCTGGCTCGGCACGCCACCCATGAACCCCGGTTCGGGTGCGCGGGGCTGAGGCCCCGTCTGGGGTCCCATGCTGCGCAGCCCGGCAAGGCAACTGGCCGCCTCGCCGGTCATCTGAACGAGCGCGAAGCGGTAGCTGCCGGCGGCATCATCCTCTGCCGCGCCGCCCACTACAACCGAAAGTTTCTCGCCCGCCTTTTCCAGCGCGGCCAGTTCGCCCTCGATATGGCTGCGCACGAAGCCAAGGCCCTCGGGGCGCGCCGCCAGCGCCCGCAAGAGCTTGATCAGCATCGCCTCGTAGGTGGCGATCTCGGGCAAGAGGTCGGGATGGCTGCGGCGCGTCCGGGCGCGGATCCGGGTCATCCGGCGCTTGGCGCGAAGGGTGATGCGGCGCAGCTCGGGCACCTCGCGCAGCGGGTCATGGGCGCTGTAAAGATCGCGGCCCGGGCGCATCAGCCGACCCGTCCAGACCAGCATCAGCGCGCCGAGAATCGCAAGGCCCGCAAGGCCGATGCGCAGGATCATGCCGCCAAGGCCGGGCGCGTCCCCCGGCGCGGTCAATGCCGCCTCGGCACGGGCCAGCGCCGGGGCAATCAGCGCCGGGGTCAGCAGGGTGCAAAGGGCAAAGGCGCGCGCGCGGGTCATGAAACAGGCTCGGGTCGGATCAATCCCCTCTGTCCTCGGCCCCCGGGGTGGCGGAATTGTGGCGCGCGGGGGGAATTTCCGCGCTTGGTTTCAGGGCGCTTAACGGTCCCCGTCGGGGCGCGGGGCCGCGGCGATCCCCTCGCGCGCCAGACGCTCGCGCAGAACGTCGATCTCGATCTCCAGCCCCTCGCGGCCATTCGCGATCAGGCTTTGCGTGCGGGCGCTGAAATTCGCTTCGAGGTCATCGAGCAGCGCCTCGTAATCGCTGCGGGCCTTGGCGTCGCGGGTCTGCGCCCAGAGATCGGCGAATTTCACCGTCGCATCGCGCGCCCCCTCCAGATAGACGGTCATGTAACGCCGCGCGGCGGCCAGATCGCCGGGGTCCTCTTCGACCGCGCGGAACAGCGCGCGGGCACGCTCGGCAAAGAGCGCCACCCGGGTTTCCAGCCGCGGCTCGCCCGCCCGTGCGATGGCGGCGCGCATCGCGGCCAGATGCGCCTCGCCCTCGGTCACGACGCGGGCCACGCGGTCCTGCTGGGCGCGGTCGATCCCCTCCATGCCCTTGTCGCGCATCGGGTCGAGGCCAAAGGCCGCCAGCATCAGGCCAAAGCCGATCAACCCGGCCATCGCGGCGCCGGGCGTGCCCATCTCGGGGCTGGTGGCGCCAAGGCCGATCCCCAGCGCGAAGGTGAAGGCCGCGAGCATCTTGCGCGGCAGGGCCGGGCGGCGCGCGGTGCGGCGGGCGTCGAAGGCGGCCTCGGCCTTGAGCCCCTCGCGCATCAGCGCCACAGCCGCCGCAATCAGCGCAAAGCCGCCCAGATGGCGGGCCAGCGCCACCGGGCCCTCGCCAAAGGCGCCCAGCAAAAGGGGCAGCGCCGCAACCGCGATCCAGACCGGGCGCCCGGCCAGCGGATGGCGCGCCCCCGGCAGACG
>JACXUS010000559.1 GCA_014763785.1 Sphingomonadales bacterium
TCACCCCGCCACCGCCCTCGGTGCCCGGGTTCATCGTGACATATTCGCGGATCCGATTGCGCGCGCCGATGATCAGCCGCGTCCGCTCGCCCTTGAATTTCAGATCCTGCGGCACCTGGCCGAGCGAGGCGAAGGGGAAGACCACCGTGCCCGGCCCGATCTCGGTCCAGCCGGCGATCACCACGTGGGATTTCAGCTCGACGCCCTCGGCCAGGGAGACCTCGGGGCCGATGTGGCAAAACGGGCCGATCCTGACGCCGGGGCCCACCGAGGCGCCGGGCTCGATCACGGCCGAGGGGTGGATGTCGGCGCTGGCGTCGATCACGCCCGGCTCTTGCGTCATCGGCTCAGCCTTTCAGATCCATCATCGCGGTGAATTCGGCCTGCGCGGCAAGCTGCCCCTCGACGAAGGCCTGCCCCTCGAATTTCCAGATCTTGCCGCCGCCGCGCTTCACCGTCACCTGCATTTCCAGAACATCGCCCGGCACCACCTTGCGGCGGAACTTGCAGGCGTCGATGCCCATGAAATAGGTGCCAAGCGGCTTGTCGATCACATTGAGCGAGATGCCGACGACCACGGCCGAGGTCTGCGCCATCGCCTCGACGATCATCACGCCGGGCATGATCGGCTCTTCCGGGAAATGGCCGGTGAAATGCGGCTCGTTATTGGTCACGCATTTGATGCCGACCGCGCTTTGGAAGGGGACGATATCGCGGACCTTGTCGATCAAGAGGAACGGATAGCGATGCGGGATGATCCGCTTGATCAGGCTGAGATCGGCGAAAGTATAGGGCGCGGGTTCGGTCATGGGGGTTCCTTGGCAGGCCGGGCGCGAACGCCCGCCGGGGCTGATCGGGGCGCAGGGGCCCCGGATCGGGCCCCACGCCGGGAGGTCTGGCCGGGTCGCCGCCCTCGTGACGAGGGCACCGCCCGAATGGGTCCGGCGCCGGGCGCCGGGGTCGTCCACTTGCTAGCAACGCGCGCGCGCGATGGCAAGCGGCGCAGCCCGGACTGGGCACGCTTGGGGCACGCTCGGGGCGCGCCGCCGGCAGAAACGTCAGT
>JACXUS010000560.1 GCA_014763785.1 Sphingomonadales bacterium
CCGTTCGGCCATGTAGATGGCGTTGTCGCGCTGATGCGCCGTGGTAGAGACCACCAGGGGCACCAGCAGGCTGGCCACACCGGCAGCGCACAGTTCGCTGACGGTGATGGCGCCCGCACGACAGAGGATGACATCGCACTCGGCCAAGCGCTGCGCCATGTTGTTGATGAAGGGCAGCAGCTCGACGTCGCTGGCGGGATTCAGGCCTGCCTTGACGTAGTCGGCCTTGACCGACTCCAGATTGGCCATGCCCGTCTGATGCGTGATGCGGGGGCGCTGCTCGGCCGGGATGCGGGCCAGGGCCTGCGGGATCAGCTCATTGAGCGCGCGTGCGCCCAGGCTGCCGCCCACCACCAGCAGGCGCATCGGCCCGCCGCGGCCGGCCATGCGTTCGTCCGGCCCCGGCAGGTCGGCGATGTCCGGGCGCACGGGGTTGCCGATGACCTCGGCACCTTCCGCAAACGCGCCGGGATAGCCTGCCAGCACCCGGTTGGCCATCCGTGCGAGCACGCGATTGGTCAGCCCGGCGATGGCGTTTTGCTCGTGGATCACCAGCGGAATGCCGAGTGCGCGCGCCGCAAGGCCACCGGGACCGGCGACGAAGCCGCCGAAGCCCAGCACCAGCCGCGGACGATGGGCCCGCATGATCGTCATGGACTGGATCACGGCCTTGAGCAGGCGCCAGGGCGCGGCCAGGCGCGTGCCCAACCCCTTGCCGCGCACGCCGCCAATCTCGACCGCGGCGAGCTCGAACCCTGATTCGGGCACCATTCGCGCCTCCATGCCGCCCCGGCTGCCCAGCCAGAGCACGTGGATGCCCCGCGCGCGGAGGAGCCGCGCGACCGCCAGGGCCGGAAGGATGTGACCGCCGGTGCCGCCAGCCATGATCATCACGGGCCGCGTCACGATGCGCCCCTCCTGGCCAGGACCGATTTGCCCGGGGCAAATCGGGAATCGCCATCTGGCGAACTCGAAGAGCGGCGCCCCTGGACGAATGCCCACTGCGCCGGGTCGGTCGCCTCGTGATAGACCCGCAGCAGCAGCGCCGTGGCGATGCACATC
>JACXUS010000561.1 GCA_014763785.1 Sphingomonadales bacterium
GGGCTATACCGAGCCGGTGCTGCATCAGCGCCGTGCCCAAGTGAAGGAGGAACGCGCATGATCACGCTCGAACAGGCGCAGACGATGATTAACGTGGCGCTGGCAAAAGGCGTCGAAGAGGGCTGGAAGCCGCTATCGGCGGTGGTGCTCGATGCGGGCGGAAACATGCAGGCTTTCGCGCGCGGCGACGGCGCGGCGCCGGGTCGGTTCGATGTCGCGCGGGCCAAGGCCTACGGCGCGGTGATGCTGGGCATGGGCGGCAAGGCGCAGATGGCGCGGGCCGAGGCTCAGGCCTATTTCATGGCAGCGGTGAACGGCATCTATGGCGGCCAGACCTGCCCGGTGCCGGGCGGCGTGCTGATCCGTGACGCCTCGGGGGCCGTTATCGGCGCGATGGGCGTGACGGGCGATTCCTCCGATAACGACGCCGAAGCGGCGCTCGCGGGGATCGCAGCGGCGGGGCTCTCGGGCGAAGCCTGAGTTCAACCGACACAGCTTTCGAGGGGCGGTCCGGCATCTGCGGATCGCCCCTCTTGCGTCGCGCTGATGCCCGAGCGCCCCCTCGCGCCATTGACGCCGTGGCTCGGCTCTGGCAGGGGAGGGCGCAAGCAAGGACCAGAGATCATGAACCTGTTTTCCGATATCCGGGCCGCGGTGATCGCGGCGCTCGACCAGATGGTTTCCGAGGGCACGCTGCCCGCGGGGCTCGATTATGCGAACGTGGCGGTGGAGCCGCCGCGCGATGCGCTGCATGGCGATATGGCGACCAATGCCGCGATGGTGCTGGCCAAGCCTGCGCAGGCGAAGCCGCGCGACATCGCCGAGGCGCTCGCGACGAAACTGGGTGAGGATGCGCGGATCTCGACGGCCGATGTGGCCGGCCCCGGCTTCATCAACCTGCGGCTCGTGCCGTCGGTCTGGGCGGATGTGACGCGAGCGGTGCTGACATCGGGCACGGATTACGGCCGCTCCGATCTGGGGCGCGGCGTGAAGGTCAACGTGGAATATGTCTCGGCGAACCCTACCGGCCCGATGCATGTCGGCCATACGCGCGGTGCGGT
>JACXUS010000562.1 GCA_014763785.1 Sphingomonadales bacterium
CCCCAGAAGCCCCGCAATCAGCGCCCTGTCGCGCAAATTGCGCGACAGGGCGCTGATTGCGGGGCTTCTGGGGCTGGTCGCGCTCGGGTTGGTTGGGCTTGCCTCGGCCACCGGCTGGGAAGAGACGCGCGCGCAGCTTGCCCGGCTGCATCTGTGGCAGATCGCGGCGTTGCTGGCGCTTTCGGCGCTGAATTACCTGCTGCGCGGCGCGCGCTGGCATTGGCTCGCGCGGCGTCTCGGGCTGCCGACCCGACTGACACAGGATCTGCGGCATTATCTGGGCGGTTTTGCGATGTCGGTCACCCCCGGCCGGGTGGGCGAGCTGGTGCGGATGCGCTGGCTCCGGCGCGAGACCGGCTGGGCGATCGAGCGCACGGCGCCCTTGGCGCTGATGGACCGGGCGGGCGATCTGGCGGTGATGGGGCTAATCCTCGCGCTGTCGATCTCGCTTGCGGCGGGCGGCATTGCAGGCGCGCTTCCCGTGACCCTTTTCGCGCTGGCCGCGGCGGTCATCGCCACGCGCCCGCGGCTTCTGGCCGGGCTGATCACCGCGGCGCATCGCGCGACCGGCCGCATGCCCCGCCTCTTTGCCCGGGCCCGCGCCGCCGCGCGGTCGATGGCGCGGTTCAGCCATGGGCCCACGCTTTTCGCGGTGCTGGGCCTCGGGTTGCTCGGTTGGATGGCCGAGGGCCTCAGCTTCCATCTGCTGCTCGTCTGGCTCGGCGCCGATATCGGGCTCTGGAAGGCCGTCGCGATCTTCATCTTTGCGACGCTGGCGGGCGGGCTGACCGGCGCGCCGGGCGGCCTTGGCGGGGCCGAGGCGGCGATGGTCGCGCTGCTCAGCCTCGATGGCGTGCCGCTTGAGGTCTCGATCCCGGCGACCGCGGTGATCCGGCTGACCACGCTCTGGTTTGCGATCGCGATCGGGCTTGCCGTCTTCCCGCTGGCCGAGCGTCGCGCCGCCGCAGCCGGGGGGACCCTCGCATGAGCTTCACCGAGATAGATTATGCCGGCTGGGGCCGCGCCTTGCGGGCAGAGGGGCCCGTCGCCCGCCCCGAAAC
>JACXUS010000563.1 GCA_014763785.1 Sphingomonadales bacterium
CCCTGGGGCCGCCCACCACGACAGACGGCTTCGGCGCCATCGCCCGGGCCTGCGACCAGGGCCGGGCCGACCTTGCGGGGCGCGGGCTGGAAGAGAACGGCACCCGCCGGCTGCGGCTGTTTTCCACCTGGGAAATCACCCGCTACCTGATCCCCGTGGCCCAAGCCCATTTCCGCCGCGTGCTGAAGCAGAACCCCGACCTGCCGCAGGGCCGGTCGGAAACCGAGGGCGGCGCCAAGTGGTTCACCCTGGACGAGGTGCTGCGGCTGCGGGCGCATTTCGGCGCCGAAGGGTCGAAGGCGAAACGTTATCTGCCCTACCGGCCCGCGGGGCTGCCGGCAAAGCTGGTGGCGGTGGCCAATTTCAAGGGCGGGGTAGGCAAGACCAGCACGGCGGCGCATCTGGCCATGTCGGCCGCGCTCGACGGCTACCGGGTGCTGGTGATCGATCTCGACAGCCAGGGCTCGATGACCTCGATCTTCGGGGGCCGGGTGGCGGATGAATGGCAGACGGTGTTCCCGCTTCTGGCGCGGCACTACGCCACCCACCTGCGGGCCGAGAACCAGCGCCGGCTGGACCGGGGCGACACGCCGATCCCGCTGGACGACACGCTGACCGAGGCTTTGGGCGTGCGCGCCCAGGACCTGGTGCAAAAGACCCACTGGCCCAACATCGACCTGATCGGCAGCCAGCTGAACCTCTACTGGGCCGAGTTCCAGGTGCCGGTCTGGCGGATGCAGGCGCGCGGCTGGAAGCTGTGGGATGCGCTGACCGACATCCTGGCCGCCGACGGGGTGCTCGATGCCTATGACGTGGTGTTTCTCGATACGCCCCCCGCGCTTGGCTATCTGACGATCAACGGGCTGGCGGCGGCGGATATCCTGCTCGTGCCGCTCGGGGCGTCCTTCCTCGAATTCGATTCCACGGGGCGGTTCTTCGACATGCTGCACGCGACCTTCGCCTCGATCGAGCAGGGCGAGAACATGGCGGCGCGGGCGCTGGGGCGGCCCGAGGTGCATTTCGAATGGGACGCGGTGCGCGCGGTCATCACGCGCTATGAC
>JACXUS010000564.1 GCA_014763785.1 Sphingomonadales bacterium
CGTGCCATCGCTGCGGCCTGCCCAGTTACCGGGCAAGAGATGCTGCCGCTTGAACAAGCGGTCGGTCGCGTAACGGCCACCCCGATCATGGCGGCTTGTGCGTTGCCGCCTTTCGACAATTCCGCCATGGATGGCTATGCCTTGCGCTTGTCAGATCTGACCGGCGAAGGCCCATGGCACCTGCCCGTGTCCGTCCGCATCGCGGCGGGCGACGCGCGCGCCCTCACCCTTGCGTCCGGCACCGCGGCCCGCATCTTCACCGGCGCGCCGGTGCCATTCGGGGCTGATGCCGTCGTGATGCAGGAACAACTCTCACGCGACGGAGACATGATTTCTCTGACGAACGGGCCCCGCTCCGGCCAGAACATTCGTCGCCGCGGTGAGGATGTGGCCGATGGCGCACAGGCCTTGGCCGCCGGTTTGACACTGACCCCGCCGAGACTGGCGCTGTTGGCCGGCTGCGGTGTTGCCTCTGTCGCAGTGCGGCCCCTCCTGCGCGTCGCCATCTTGTCCACCGGAGATGAACTGTCCGAGCCGGGCAGCGCCCTAGGGCCGGGGCAGATCTACAACTCCAACCGGGTGCTTCTGCGGGCGACCCTGGCTCGCCTCCCGTGGGTCGACCTGACCGATCTCGGCATCCTTCCGGACAACCCCGCTCGTATCCGTGTGGCCATCCGCCATGCCGCACAGACCCATGATGTCGTGATATCCTCGGGCGGCGTGTCGGCAGGCGAGGAGGATCACATCCTTGATGCGCTGCGCCTAGAGGCCGCCGAGCTTGACGTGCTCAAGGTCGCGATCCGCCCCGGCAAGCCGCTGACAGTCGGCAGGCTCGGGCGGGCGCTCTATTTCGGTCTGCCGGGCAATCCCTATGCCGCTGCGATCACGTTCACCCAGATCGCGCGGCCGGCCCTGCGCCGGGCGGCGGGGCTGATGGAGGAACCGGACAGCTGGCTGCCCGCCGTCGCGGGGTTCACCTATTCCCGCTCAACCGGGCGACGCGAATACGTGCCGGTCACATGGTCACAGAGAGATCCGATGCAGCGACCGATTATC
>JACXUS010000565.1 GCA_014763785.1 Sphingomonadales bacterium
CCGCTGGGATAGCGGGCGTGGCGGAACAGGTCGCGCTCCGCCTCCCGGCGGGGGATGATGGAAGCCGGTCGCCGCCAGTTCAGAAACGCGTTGGCGGCTGCAACGCGATTGCCGGCATTGAGGTGGCGGGTCAGCGCAGCCTTGGCGATGCCGCCGGTGTTGTAGTGGAAGCTGACCAGCGCATCGAATTCATGCGGCGCCAGCGGCACCTTCACGGCGCGCAGCACAGCGGCCTCGTAAGCAGCCAAGTCGGCCCGGAAGACCCGGAACGCCTCGCGGATCCCGGCATCGAGATCAGCGGGCATGCCGCGCGGCATGGTGGCGGGATCGGGCGGCCCGGCCGCGGCCGTGTGGCCGATGCCGAAGGTCCAGACCTGTTTCACATCGAGATAGGGCCCGGGCACGAGTCCTTCGTGCCGGACGAGGGCCAGCAGGCCCCGGTCGGTCATGTGCATGGGATTACCGGAGAAGCGAGAGGATCAGGATCAGCGCCGCGACGACGAGACCGATACGCAGGCGATGGGCGAAAGCCTGCCGTGGGTCGGCGGGGTCGCAGCGGAGGGAGCGCGCGAGGCGGAGAAGGTCATTCATCGCCGCCGCCTTCGTTGGCGCGGCGCAGGCGGGCGAGCAGCATCTCGATGAAGGCCGGCCCGAAGACGCCGACGAGATAGGCCGCCGAGCCTGCCGCCCCGCCCGCCGGGATCGCTTCGGGCGGAAGGCCGAGCCAGGCGGTGATCACGGCCATGGAAAGGCTGCCCATCCCGGCCGCGATCAGACCGCCGAGCAGGATGTGCCGGAGCGCATCGCGCAGCCGCATCTTCGTGGTCAGCGCGTTCGTCGCGCCGCCAAGCGCCCCCCAGGCGGCCAGGATCACGGCGGTCGAGGCCGCGAGCTCGCGCAGCACGGCCGCGACGAAGCTGCCGGTGTCGTTCATCGCCGGATCTCCAGAAGCGGGATGGAGGTGATCGAGCCGAGCCGCTCGAGGTCGAGCGTCACGTCGAGCACGTCGGTGTCGAAGCGGACCGGCACGTCGAACTCGAAGCCCGCGGTGATC
>JACXUS010000233.1 GCA_014763785.1 Sphingomonadales bacterium
CCCCCGCACCGCGCTCCTCAGACACCGCCCCGATATCCCGACATCCCGCGCCCCGTGCGCAGCGCCAGCCAAGGGGGGCGCCGCGCCACAGGCGCGGCGCAAACGGGGGCGGGCGCGGCGCAGCCGCGCCCACCCCCGCGCCCTCAAGCCAATCTCAGCTCAGATGGAAATCCGGGTGAAGCCATCGCGCAGCGCCTCGGACCAGGCCGCCGACATGCGCGCGAATTCGGCGTCGTTCTTCTCGATCCGCTGCCGCTCGGTCACCCGGCAGGCATCCTTCTCGATCACCGCCAGATCCAGCGGCATCCCCACCGACAGGTTCGAGCGCAGCGTGGAATCCATCGACAGAAGCACCGCTTTGCGCGCATCCGCAATCGAGGTCGCGGGCGTCACCACCCGGTCGAGGATCGGCTTGCCATATTTGTGCTCGCCAATCTGCAGATAGGGCGTGTCCTCGGTCGCCTCGATGAAATTGCCCTCGGGGTAGACCAGAAACATCCGCATCGCGCCCCCGCGCCGCTGGCCCGCCACGATCATCGAGGCCGCGGTCGAGACCTTGCTCGCCTCCATCCGGCTCTCGATGTCCTGACGCACCTGCGCCAGCGTATTGCCGACGATCTCGGCCACCTTCAGCATCGTCGGCGCCAGCATGATCGAGGTCTCGCCGGTGGCATCCCCCTCGTCGATGGCCTCGCGCAGCCGCGCCAGCGCCGTCTGGGTCACCGAGAGCGAGCCCGCCGTCATGATCGCCACGACCCGCTCGCCCGGCTCCTCGAAGGTGAACATCTTGCGATAGGTCGCGATATTGTCGAGCCCGGCATTGGTGCGCGTATCGCTCAGCAGAACCATGCCTGCGTCCAGCAACAGGCCCACACAATAAGTCATCTTTCCCTCGGAATCGCCCCGGCCCCCCCGGGCCCCGCCTCACCCTATTGCTGCACCGCCTCAAGGGCAACGCTGACATCGAGGCGCTCTTCGCCCAGACCCTGCGCAATCCCCTTGATCGGCGCGGCCTCGCGCGCATCGAGCCCGGATCCCAGCCGGATATAGCGATCATCGGGGCAGCATTCATTGGCCGGGTCAAAGCCGATCCAGCCAATCCCCTCGACCCAGATCTCGGCCCAGGCATGCGCGGCCTCATGCGGCGCGCCATCGTCACGCGCGTAAAGATAGCCCGAGACATAACGCGCGGGCATCCCCACTGCGCGCGCCGCCGCCGCCAGCGCCTGCGCATGGTCCTGACAGACCCCCTCGCCCTGCGCCAGCGCCTCGGCCGCGGTGGTATGGGCATGGGTCGCGCCGGGCACATAGGCGATAGCCTCGGCCACGGCGCGCGCCAGCGCATGGGCGCGGTCCAGCCCGCTCTCGGCGCCGCGCACCGCCTCGGTTGCCAGCGCCTCGACACGCTCATCGATCCACGTCGCGGCCGTTTCACGCAGATAGGCAAAGGGCGAGACCGTCTCGCGGTGGCCGCGCAACACGCCCGCGGTGTCGATCGTCTCGACCTGCCCGCGCACGGTCACGGTGACCTCGGACACGGGACCGCGCAGCGACCAGCCCTCGACCTTGTCGCCCGCGCCGTCGCGGAACGCCCCGCCGCGGAGGCCGCCCTCGACCGCGACCTCCCATGTGATCGCCCGCTGCCCGTCGAAGCGCGAGGGGAACAGCCGCAGCGACTGCACCGCGGCGCGCATCGGCTGATCATATTGATAGGTGGTGACGTGATCGACGGTCAGGATCATCTTGCATCTCCGCTCAGATAGGCGGTGTGGACCATGTCGGTCAGCTCGCCGACATCGCGGATGAAACGGGTCAGGAACTCGTGCAGGCCCTCTTCGAAGATATCCTCGACGCGGGTCTCGGCCAGTTCCGCCACCAGCGCGCGGGCCCGCATCTGCGCCGGGCCCGATTTGTGATATTTGCGCGCAAGGCTGTCCAGATGCTCCATCGCCGCCCCGGTCGAGGTGATCAGCGCGCGCGGGCTTTCCCGGTTCAGGATCAGGAAATGCGCGATCTTCGCCGCCGTAATCTCGCCACCATAGGCCCAGTGGAAGGCCCGCTGCGCCGACATTGCGCGCAACAGCGTCTGCCATTGATAGTTATCGAGGCCGGTTCCCACGAAATCGACGCTGGGCAGAAGGACGTAATATTTCACGTCGATCATCCGCGCGGTGTTGTCGGCGCGTTCCAGCGCGAAGCCCAGGTTCAGGAAATCATAGCCATCATTGCGCAAAAGCGTCGCGTCGATCGCGCCGCGCACCATGGCGCCGGTGCGGTTCACCCAATCGGTCAGATCGGTCAGCTCCAGCGAAGAGCGCGGCTTGCGTTCCAGCTGGCGCATCTCCTGAAAGGCCATGTTGAGCGCATCCCAGACCTGCGCGGTCAGGGCGGTGCGCACGATTCGGGCGTTTTCGCGCGCGCGCTCGATGCAGCTGACGACCGAACTCGGGTTGTCGCGGTCGAAGAACAGATAGCTCTCGATATTACGCTGCACCGGGTCGCCATATTTCGCCGCAAACCCCTCGGCCGTGCCCGAGGCCTGCAACAGGCTCTCCCATTCGCTGCGATAGCCATGCCCCGCCGAGGGCATCAGCGCGATCCGGGCGCCGACCTCCAAGAGCCGCGCCATGGTTTCGGCGCGTTCCACATACCGCGCGATCCAGAAAAGATTTTCCGCCGTCCGGCTCAGCATCTTCGTTTACTCCGCCAGAACCCAGGTATCCTTGACCCCGCCCCCTTGGGACGAGTTCACCACGAGCGAGCCTTCGGTCAGCGCAACCCGCGTGAGCCCCCCCGGCACCAGCTCGATCTTCTCGCCGACCAGGCAATAGGGCCGCAGATCGACGTGGCGCGGCGCGATCCCCTCTTCGACGAAGGTCGGCGTCGTGGACAGCGCCAGCGTCGGCTGCGCGATATAGTTTTCCGGGTTCTCCTCGATCTTCAGGCGGAACAACTCGATCTGCTCCTTGGTCGATTTCGGGCCGACCAGCATGCCATAGCCGCCAGAGCCATGGACCTCTTTCACGACCAGCTCGCCGAGGTGTTCCAGCACATATTTGCAATCGTCGGCCTTGGCGCATTGCCATGTCGGCACGTTTTGCAAGATCGGCTCTTCGCCCAGATAGAAGCGCACCATCTCCGGCACGAAGGTATAGACCGCCTTGTCATCGGCCACACCCGCGCCCGGCGCCGAGCAGATCGACACCCCGCCCGAGCGATAGGCATCCATCAGCCCCGGAATCCCCAGCATCGAATCGGGCCGGAAGCACAGCGGATCAAGGAAGGCGTCGTCGATCCGGCGATAGATCACGTCCAGTTTGCGCGGCCCCTCGGTGGTGCGCATCCAGACAAAGCCGCCCTCGACAAAGAGATCGGCGCCCTCGACCAGCTCGACCCCCATCAGATCGGCCAGGAAGCTGTGTTCGTAATAGGCGCTGTTGAAATGCCCGGGCGTCAGGATGCCGATCGTGGGCTCGCGGTCGCATTTCGCGGGCGCCACGCTCGCCAGCGTCCGGCGCAGCGCATCGGCATAGCCATCGACTGGCTCGATACGGTTCTCGCGGAAGAGTTCCGGGAACATCCGCATCATGATCTCGCGGTTTTCCAGCATGTAGCTGACCCCCGAGGGCGTGCGGCAATTGTCTTCGAGCACGAAGAAATCCTCGGGCCCGGTGCGCACAAGGTCGATACCGACGATATGGCTGTAGATGCCGCGCGGCGGGGTGAAGCCGGTCACGGCGCGCTCAAAGGCCTCGTTTTGATAGACAAGCCGGGCCGGGATCTTGCCCGCCTTGACGATCTCGCCGCGGCCATAGACATCGAGCAGGAAGGCATTGAGCGCGCGGGCGCGTTGCTTGATGCCCTTTTCCAGCCGCCGCCATTCGTTCTGGGTGAAGACGCGCGGGAACATGTCGAAGGGGATCAGCCGGTCCGGGTCGCCGCCCTCGCCATAGACCGCGAAGGTGATGCCGATGCGGCGAAACAGCGCCTCGGCCTCGGCCTGTTTCATCTGGCGCAACTCGGCGGGCATCGCGCGCATCCAGTCCTCGAGGCGGGCATAGGGGGCGCGGACCTGGCCGCTGTCATACATTTCGTTGAAGTAATCCGTCATCGCGGTTGATTCCTCCGGCCTTGATCGGAGCTTAGGCAGCGGTTTTGCCAAGCGGAAGGCGAGCGCCACCAACGGGCGGCCTATCGCGACGGAATGCGCCCGAATTCTGCCCTTTTGACTAAATTTTAGGCAGACAAAGGGTCAGTCGCGCAGATTCCCGATGATCCGGTGCAGCAGGCCGACGAATTCCGCCGCTTTGTCGGGCGCCAGTCCCGCCATTGCCCGTGCATTGACCGCTGCCGCCGCCGCCGTGGCCGGCCCACGCAGCGCGCGGGCGCGCTCGGTCAGATGGATACATTGCGCGCGCCGGTCGCCGGGATGCGGGCGCCGGGTGACGAGCCCGTCGCGCACCATCCGCCCCAGCGTGCCCGCCATCGTCGCCTGTTCCACATCGAGCCGCGAGACCAGCTCGGCCTGGGTCAGACCGTCTTCGTCCCAGAGCTCCAGCAGCGTCATGAACTGCGCGGGCGCAAGGCCGAGCGGCCGGATCGCTTCGGCCAGCCCCTGCGCGAAGAGCCGCGCCATATGGTTGGCCAGATAGCCGGGCGAGCGCGCCTTGTCGAATCCGCCGGGGGCGAGGGCGACCTCAGCAG
>JACXUS010000566.1 GCA_014763785.1 Sphingomonadales bacterium
ATCCTCGTCACCCTGCTCGAGGCGGGCAGCGGGAACGGGCCGACCCTGTCGGACGGCAAGACGCTGTTCCATGCCGACCACGGCAACAAGGCGGGCACCGGGGCGGCGATCTCCGACGCGACGCTGTCGGCCGCGCGGCTGGCCCTGCGCACCCAAAAGGGCATCGAGGATCGCACGATCCGCGTGACGCCGCGCAACCTGCTGGTCCCGCCCGCGCTGGAGACCACCGCCGAGAAGTGGCTGGCTTCCATCACGCCCGCGACGGCGGCCGATGTGAACCCGTTCTCGGGATCGCTGTCGCTGGTGGTCGAGCCGCGACTGTCTTCGGCCACGCGCTGGTACGTCACCGCCGATCCCGGCGAGATCGACGGTCTGGAGTTCGCCTATCTCTCGGGCGCGGAAGGCCCGCAGGTCGAGAGCCGCTCGGGCTGGGACGTGGACGGCGTGGAGATCCGGGTGATCCTCGATTTCGGCGCCGGGTTCATCGACCATCGCGGCTGGTTCATGAACGCCGGGGCGTGAGCATGGCAGACCTCGCCCAGCTCACCGCCTGGCGCGACGCCCTGATGGCCGCGCGCTACCGGGGCGTCCGCACCGTCGAATACGACGGCAAGCGCGTCACCTACGCGAGCGATGGCGAAATGGCCGCCGCGCTCGCGGACCTCAACCGGCAGATTGCGGGGACTACAGGGCGTGTCTCCGTGGTCCGCATCCAATCCTCGAAAGGGCTCTGAGATGAAGAACTACCTCCAGAACGGCCACATCGTCCGCGTCACCACGCCCGCCGGCGGCATCGCCTCCGGCGACGCGCTGGTCGTCGGCAGCATCTTCGGCATTGCCGCGTACTCCTCGGCCGAGGGCGACCCGGTCGAGCTCTCCACCACCGGCGTGTTCCAGCTGCCCAAGGCCAGCGCGGCGGTGCTGACGGTCGGCGCGCGCGTGGCTTGGGACAACACCGCGAAGGAAGTGACCACCCCGGCCGCGGGACGCTTCCCCATCGGCGTCGCGGTCGAGGCGGCGGGAAACGGCGTCACCAGCGTCGCGGTGCGGCT
>JACXUS010000033.1 GCA_014763785.1 Sphingomonadales bacterium
TCGCGGCCCCCGCCGCCGACAGCAAAATCGTCGCCATGTCTCAGGCTCCTTCCGGAAATTGAAATCGCGCCACGATCCGGCGCCGCCATGGCGCCGAAAGCGGACTCTCGACCACGCCGTGGCCCGTATAGGCATGAATGAAGCTCGCCTCGGCGCCGATCCGCGCACGAATGCCCAGATGCTTCGCAACCGAGCCCTCGCGCATCCGAAACAGCAGCACCTCGCCCACCGTCTCGGCCCCGCTGACCGGGATCAGATGCCGCCGCGCGGCCGCCCAAAGCCGCTCTTCGCGCGTGGGCTCGGACCAATCGGCCGTATAGGGCGGCACCGCCTCGGGCTCGTGCCCATAGAGCGCCCGCCACACCCCGCGCAAGAGCCCCAGGCAATCCGTGCCCGCGCCCTGCACCGTGCCCTGATGCACATAGGGCGTGCCGATCCAGCCCCGCGCCAGCGTCACCGCGCGCTCGCCCGCATCGCTCATTTGAACAGGCTCCCGCCGGTATTCGTGCCGCTCTGGATCGGATAGCTGATCAGCCAATCCTCGCCCGGGATATGCGGAAAGCCGCGAAAGTTCAGGTAGTTGTTGAACTTCAGCCGGCAGGTCTCGCTCCGCTTGTCGCAGCCCGCCTCGATCCGCACCAGATCGCCGGTCACAACCTCGGCGCCCAATGGCTGCCACAGCTCGACCACCCGCGCGCCATTGCCCGAGACCCGATCGTTCTTGACGACCCCGATCAGCCCCGCCGCCGCCCCGCTCAGCACGGTGAAACGGCCGCGCTCAAACCAGCGATCCTCAAACCCGGGCACCGCGGCAAAGCGAAAGACCACGCCCGCCTCGATCTCCTCGGCCGCGAGCTCCGCCCGATAGCCCGGTGCGCCCGTGTTGAACTTGCACCCGCCATCGCCCAGAATCGCTGCGCAGCGCGGGTGATAGATCCGCCCCTGCTCGATCCCGAGCCCCTCGGTCAGGCCCCGCAGCTCGGCCGTGAACGCCCCGGAACCGCGGGTGATCTCGCCCATATGGCCGCGGAAAATCAGCGCTCGCTGGCTCACATCGGCCCAGTTGACGACCCAGGCCCGCACCTCGGCCCCGTCATAGCGCCCGGCCAGAATATCAGCCTCGGAAATCGCTTCGGAACTCAGCGCGCCGTAGCTTTCCGTATTGTCGACCGCCAGACCCGTGCCCGCCGCAATCGCCTTCGCGGTCATCCCGCTCTCGGGCTCGAAGTCGATTCCCTCGAAGCTCAGCCCGGTGTCGTGATCGGTAAACCCCAGCACGCGGCCATCGCCCCGCGTCACCGCCCAGGCCCGCGACAGCGTCGTGCAACCGCTTGCCAGATGCGCCTTGAAATCCTCGGAATAGCCCATCAGATCCGCACCTCCACAATCGGCACCTGCGGCAGATCACCCGCCTGAAACGACTGCACCGAGACCTGAATCCGGTCCGTGTCGAACCGCACCGGCACGTCGAATTCAAACCCCGCCGTGACCCGCGCGCCCTCGGGCGGCGGCTCATAGAAGGTCACGATGCCGGTCGCCAGATCGACCTCGAAATGCACCGCCTCCGACTGGTGATCGCCCTGCAGCCCCACCAGCACCGTGCCCAGCACCGGCTTGGTGATCGGCCGCACATAATCGACCCCGCCCGAGGAATAGGTCTTCTGCAGCTGAAACCGCGTCTCGATCCCGTCGCCGACCCCAAGGAACTGGTCATCATAGGCCGGCGATTGCGAGCTCGGGCAGCTCTTGAAATCCGCCCAATCCTTCCAGCGGAACCCATGCAGCTGCCCCGCCCGCGCCTCGAAAAACGCGATCAGCCGCTCGACATCGTCCAGACTGCGCAGCCCCACCCCCGCATCATAATGCCGCCGCGAATGCGCCCAGGGGGTGTTGCGCTCCTCAAACCCGTTCGTCAGCGTGACGATCTCGGTGCGCCGCTCGGGCCCGCCGACTGAACCAAAGCTCAGGTTCGCCGGAAACCGGATCTCGTGAAAAGCCATCTTATCCCTCCGTCAGCTATTGCGCTGCCCGCGCGCCAGCGCCCGGTTCACCTGCGCGGCGATCTGGCTCTGGCTGCGGGCGAAACTCGCCGCATCGGGCGTCGAGACATTCATCACCACATTGACCGCACGGCCCCCGCCGCTCGTGTGCACGCCAAGCCGCCCGTCGGCGCCGCGCGTCAGCGGCATGATCGCCTCGGGGCCCGCCTCGCCCATCAACCCGGTCGCATTGCGCATCGGAAAGTTCACCGGGCTACTGACCACGCCGCCCTTGGCAAAGGGCATCACCCGGCCCTGCGAGAAGGCGCCGCCCTTGGCAAAGCCAAAGACCCCGCTCAGAAGCCCGTTCATGCCATTGGCAATCGCGCCGCCCGCCGCATCCTGAATGGGCTTCATCGCCACGTTATAGGCGCTGTCGGCCATCGTCTGCGCCACGTTCTTCAGCGCATCCGACAGCTTCATCCCGTCGAACACCACCCCGTCAAAGGCGCTGCGCAAGCCCCGCCCGATGCTGTTGCTCAGGCTGGTGACCTCGCGGCCGGTATAGATCATGCTCTCGCGCATCTGCCCGAGCGCCTCGTTGAAGACCCCGGCCACCGCCTCGGCGCCGCCCAGGTTCTTCTCCAGCTCCGCCGCCTGTTGGTTGAGCCCATCGAGCCCGTCCACCTCGATCATCGCCTATCCTTTCGATGTTTCCTTGCCCGCGGGCCGGTCGGGCCAGCGTGCCGCCAGCTCGTCGAGCCGCGCCCGCGTCAAGGGCGGCGTCCCCGCCGCCTCGCCCAGGATCAGCGCCAGCTCCGCCGGCGTCAGCGCCCAGAATTCGGCAGGGCGAAGGCCAAGGCCCCGCATCCCCACCCGCATCAGACCGGGCCAATCCAGCCCCGCATTGCTCATGTGGCCTGCCCGGGCACCGTAAACGCCCGCGCCAGAAGCTCTGCCGCGATCCGCGCCGCCTCGATCGGCCCGCCGCCGATCTCGACCGTGCGCAGATCGGCCGCGGTGCCCGTCCAGCCGCCGCCACGCAGCCCCGCCACCAAGAGCCCCAGCACATCGCGCGTGCTGAACGCCCCGGTCTCGAAGCGCCGCACCATCTCGATCATGCTGCCATCGGCCAGCCCCGCCTCGAGCTCGGCCAAAGCGCCCAGCGTCAGCTTCGCCACATGCCGCTCACCGTCGAGCATCACCTCGACCTCGCCCGCCCAGGGGTTCGCCATCATCGCCCCCTCAGATCGCGGTGAAGCTCAGCACACCCGCCGAGGCCATCGCCAGCTCATAGGTCGCCTCGCCATTATGCGAGCCCGCATATTCGACCGAGGTGATCATGAACGGCCCCTCGACAATGCCGAAATCCGGGATGATCACCTGAAAATTCGGCACTTCCCCGTCAAAGAAGATCTGCCGCGCGCGCTCGTCGGTCGAGGCATCCTTGAACACCCCCGAGCCCGAGATCGAGGCCGAGCGCACGCCCGCCCCGCCCAGAAGCTCGCGCCAGCCGCCCTGGCTCTCGAGCGAGGTCACATCGACCGTTTCCGCATTGAAGCTGATACGCGTGGCGCGCAGCCCCGCGATGGTTTCGAACTGCCCGCCGCCGGTCAGGTCGAGCTTGATCAGAAGGTCCTTGCCATTCTGCGCCGCCATGGAATCTCTCCGATATCTGCTGGAATTGAAGGGTCCCGCCCGGCCTCGGGTCAGGACGATATGTTGCGCCCGTCAGCTCTCGACCCGCGCCCGAAAGGTCAGATCGATCCGCCGCGTATCGGCCTTCTCGACACGCCGCGCGCGCGCCTTGACGAACCAGATCGCCACCAGCGACCCGCGTGCGAGCGCCAGATCGGCATCGACCAGAACATCCGAAATCGCCGCGGCAATCTCCTTGGCGGCCTGAAATCCGGCCTCGGTGGTGATCACCGAGACCAGAAAATCATGCATCGCCCCGTCGCCGGTGATGTCCGAGGCATCGACCGTATCCTCGGGGCCGATGCTGACATAGGTCGTGTCGCTCGTGCCCGGCGGCACCGCGTCATAGATCGCGGTGCCGACCAGCGCCTGCAGCGCCGCGTCATTGATCAGCGCCTGATAGACCGCGGCTTGTAGCGCCGCGCCCACCGCATAGCTCATGACACCACCTCCTCGCGGGCAAAGCACGTCAGGTAATGGCCGCGCGCGTCATATTCGGTGACCGCGAGGATGCGATAGATCCGCCCGCCCTCGCGAAACCGCTGCTCCGGGCGCGGGTGGCGCGGCGAGTCCTCGGGGGCCGCGCGCACCACGATCTTCATCGGCACCGAGGCCAGCGTGACGAACTCGCCTGCCCGCTCGACGCCGGTGCCGGGCGTGATCTCGGCCCAGATCTCGCCAAGCGCGATCCAGTTCAGCCGATGCCCGCCCGCGCCATCCGAATTCCGGGTCTGGCCCTCCAGAACCAGCTTGCGGTTCAGCATCGGAACGCTCATCCCCGCCCCCCCAGAACCCGCACCGTGCGCCAGCGCTCAATCAGCGCCATCACGCCGAAGGGCATCGCGTCGCCGCTGGCCGCCAACTCGCTGCGGGTCTCGTAATATTGTGCCGCCAGCAGCAAAACCGCCTGCGCCAGATCGACCGGCAGATCGGCCCAGGCCGGGCCGAAGCCCGCGGTAAAGGCGATCTCCGCTGTGCCCCCCGTCGCAATCGCCGGCAGACAGCCACCCATCGCCTCCAGCCGCGGACGGCCCATGTCGCGCACCAGACGCCAGCGCGCCGGGTCCACCACCTCGACCGCACCCGCGCGGTCGATCAGCCGAACCTCGGCCACCGCGCTCACCGGCGCCACCGGCAAGGGCTGGCTCTGATCATCGCGCCAAGCCTCGAGGCTCAGCGTGAAATCGCGCGCGATCAACACCTTGGCCGTGCGCCCCTCGATCGCGGCCATCGCCGCGCGCAGATAGGCCTCCAGCGCCGCATCCTCGGCGCCGACATCGGCAAAGCCGGTGCCCAGCCGCAGATGGTCGCGAAATTCCGCCAGCGGCAGCGCGCCCGAGGCGACCGCCGTCTCTTCGTTCAGCATCATGGATCATCTCCGAAAGTCGCGCACCGCGCGGGTCGCGCGACGCCTGAAAGGAGGAAGGTTCGGGCGCAGGCCCTCCCGCCGCCGCTCGGACGGAGGGAGCAGCTAGGCGACAGCGGTCGAACCCGCGCCCGCCCTACCGGCCCCCGAAGGGACCGGCGCGAAGCCGGGTCACCCCGGCCCCGTCGCGCCCCTTACGAGGCCGCGAACTTCAGCAGCTTGATCGCGGCGAAGTCGCTGACATCACCGCCGACGCGCTTGCTGGCATAGAACAGCACATGCGGCTTGGCCGAGAAGGGATCGCGCAGGATGCGCAGGTCCGGGCGCTCGGCAATGGTGTAGCCGTTCTTGAAATCGCCGAAGGCGATCGCATAGGCATCGGCGGCGATATCGGGCATGTCCTCGGCGATCAGCACCGGATAGCCCATCAGACGCGCAGGCTCGCCCGCGGCCAGACCGTCCGACCACAGGAAGCGGCCATCGGCATCCTTCATCTTGCGCACCGCACCCGCGGTCTTCGAATTCATCACGAAGGCCGCATTGGCGCGATATTCGGCTTCCAGCGCATAGACCAGATCGACGATCGCATCCGAAGCATTGGTCGAGGCGAAATCGCCCACGGCCCCGGTCGCGACATAGCCAAGGCTGCCCCAGGCCCAGGTTGCATTCGCCACCTTGGTATGGGTCAGGAAGCCCTTGGGCTTGTCGATCCCGTCGCCCGAGACAAAGGCCGCAGCCTCGGCGCGGGCGAATTTGTCGGCGATGCGGCCCGCGAGCCAGCCCTCGATGTCAAAGGCGCTGTCATCGAGCAGCCGCTGGCTCGCCTTCGGCATCGCCGACAGCTCGTGCAGCGGGATCGAGATGCGCTCGATCTGCGGGGTGGTGGTTTCGGTCGCGGTGGCGGTCTCGGTCGCCCAGCCCGAGCCCATCTCGGTGTGATCGACCAGCACGTCGAACGAGGTCGCCTCGACATTCACCACATTGGCGATCTGCCGGATCGAGGCGGTGGACATCAGCACACCGCGGATCGTCTCCGAGGTCTGCGGATCGACCAGATACCCACCCTCGGCCGCGACCGCGGTGTTCAGCGCCTTGCCTTCCAGAACAAGGCCGCGCAGCCCGTCGTCGTCACCGCTGCGCAGATAGGCGGCGAAGGCCTTCTGGTGCGGCGCCTCTTCGGTGGCGGCGGTGGACAGGGCCGGACGGCCGGCGAAGAATTTGGATTGCAGCATGGTCAAACGCTCTTCCTGTTGTTGCATCTTCGATTTCATCTCGTCCTGAAAGCCTTTGACTTCCTTCAGGAATCCGGCCAGCGCGGTTTTCACCTCAGCGGCCGGCTCGGCGCCATCAGACATACCCGTCCCGGCCCGAGCCTTGGTCTCGGTCTTCATCGTCACTCCATCTCCATGGGGCTGGAGGCGGGCTTATCGGCCCGCCAACTCGGCCGTGGCATCCTTCAATGCCGCGGCCAGATCGCGCAGGGCACCGGCGTCCAGGCTCTCGCCCTTGGCCTCCACCCGCGCCTCCTTGAGCATCGGGAAGGTCACCAGCGACACTTCCCAAAGCTCCAGTTCCGCAAGAAGCCGCTGGCCTTTTGCGTTCTTCTCGGCCGCAACCGTGCGATAGCCGATCGACAACCCGTCGATCGCGCCCGCCCCGATCAGCGCCGCCGCCTCGCGCGCGCGCTCCACCTCCAGAAGCAACCGCCCCTTGACATAGAGCCCGCGCTCATCCTCGTAGATCTCGTCCCAGACGCCGATCGGCTGGGCCGGATCGTGCTGCCAGAGCATCTTGACCGAACCGCCTCGCGCGATCAGCCGCTTCAGGCTCGCCGCATAGGCGCCCTTCTGCACCACATCGCCGCCCTGATCGGGCAGGCCGAACAGGCTCGCATAGCCCTCGATCCGCGTGCCATCCTGCACCTGCACCGATTGCTCGGCCCGGCAGAACTTCAACTCCAGGCCGTAATCACCTGTATTCATGCGATTTTCCTCATCTTTGGGTGATATCCAGAATGCCCTGAACCGCCTGGGTCAGGATCACGGCCACCACGCCGTAAACGGTCATCCAGAGCCGCTTCTCCAGCCCCTCGATCATCCCCTCGATCCGGTCGAGGCGCCGCTCGACCTGAGCGAATTGCAGCTCCATGATCTTCTCGGTCGCCTCGAAGCGCTGCTCGTGGACGGCGAAGGGCTCCTTCAGATAACGCGAGCCGCCTTCGGCCATCGCCTCAGCCCTCCGCGCGCGGCGGCAGACCCAGAAGCGCGCGCTTCTCATCCTCGGTCAGGAAATCGGCAGCCCCGATCCGCGCCCATTGCGCGTCACGTTCCGCCGACAAGGCCGGGATCTGATCCAGATCGGGCCGCAGATCGACCCGCTCACCCAAGTAAGACGACAGCCACCACGCCACCGCCGCCGAGACGCGGCTGGCAAGCGGCAGCACGGTCAGCCGGTAAAACGCCCGGTTCGCCTCGGCATAGTTGGAATAGGTCGCATCGCCCGGAATCCCCAGCAGCATCGGCGGCACGCCGAAGGCCACCGCGATCTCGCGCGCGGCCGCCAGTTTGGTCTCGTGGAATTCCATATCCGAGGGGCTGAACCCCATCGGCTTCCAGTCGAGGCCCCCTTCCAGCAGCATCGGCCGCCCGGCATTGCGCGCGCCCTGATGATGGCTCTCCATCTCGAAGACCAGCCGGTCATATTGCTCGGGGCTCAGCACGCCCTGCCCGTCCGCGCCCTTGTAGATGATCGCACCCGAGGGCCGCGCGGCATTGTCCAGAAGCGCCTTGGACCAGGCGCTGGCCGAATTGTGCACATCGAGCGCCACCGCCGCCGCCTGCATGGGGCTCAGCCCATAATGGTCGTCCTGCGGGTGGAACGCCTTGATATGGCAGATCGGATCGGGGTGCCCCGTCATGTCGAAGCGATGCTTGCGCCCGCCGACCGTGTAATCATAGGCCGCAGGCCAGCCATCCGCCCCCGGCACCACCGCCATCCGGTCCGAGCGCAGCACATGCAGCTCGGCCGGCAGGCCCGGCAAGGGCGCGACGGCTTCCAGATAGCCATCCCCCGACAGCAAAAGCTGCCCGAACAGCGCCTCGAACAGCTCCGCCCGGCCCTGACCGGGGTTCGGCCGCCGGATCAGGTCGATCACCGGATGCACCTCATAGCGGCGCTCGTCATCCTGACAGATCAGCGGCACCGCAGCCGCCGCCTCGGCGATCAGCTTCACGCAGCGAAAGCCGATCGGGTTGCCGGTGAAGCCGGTGCGCGTCAGGCTGACCGTATCGCGCGGGCTCCAGACCACGCGCCCCGCCCCCGTCGCCATCGCCACGATCCGCCCCGTGACCGAGGCCTTCGTTTCGGGCACCTGTGCCCCGGACGCCGCCTGCGGCTCGCGCGCCTTGCGGAAAAAACTCATCGCCATTCCATTCTCCTCGTCGCGGCCCCGCCCTCCGGCCCGGCCAAAGAAAAAGGGCCGGGAAAGCCCCGACCCTTCGCATGTGTTCCCGGTGCGCCGCGGGGGTTTCACACCCCCGCACCCCCGTGGGATATTTTCGGCAAGATGAAAGCAGGCCGCTTTCTCCCGGTCCAAATACTCATCTTGCTCAAAGCCCCCGCACCTGCGGCCGCCGCCAATGCGCCGCGGGTTCGATGATCAGCTCATGCAGCGCCCAGACCAGCGCATCGAGCCGGTCGGGCGATCCGCACCCCTCATAGCCGTGGGTGGTCATCCGGCACATCTGATCCTCCAGCGGGCCCAGATGCCCGTGCTTGAGGTGCTTCACCCGCCCCTGCTCATAGAGTGCGGCGACGGGTTCGGCGCGCGCCGCCTTGCCGCGGCCTGCGCGCAGCGCCTTGAACGGCACCAGCGGGTCGATCTGCCGGATCACCTGCTCGATCAGATCGCCGCCCTGATTAACCTCGGCCACCAGCCGCTCGGCGCCGTATTTCTCCATCGCCGAAATCGCCGCGCGGGCCCAGTCGGTGGGCTTGCCGCGCACGCTCGCATCCTCGAGCACATAGGCCCGCCACTCCTGCACCGGGCCGCGCGTCACCGCGCCCGCCACCACGATCCCGCATTCGTCCGAACCCGCCGAGCCGGTCACCGCCGGGTCCAGCGCCACCACGATCCGGTCCAGATCGGGCAGCTTGTCGACCCGCGCGCCCTCAAGCGCCGCCGTGGTCCAGAGCGCGCCCTCGACATCGTCCAGAAGCACCCCCTCCAGCTCCTGCCGCCCGAGCCGCGTGCCGGCATAGCGCGCCTGCACCTCCTCGAGGAACGAGGCCGCCAGATAGGCCCGGTTCGCCTCGGTCGGCGCATGGGTCACCACCGTCGAGGGGTTCCCCAGAATGCCCTTGAGCACCTCGACATTGCGCGGCGTCGTGGTGATCACCTGCTGCGGATGATCGCCCAGACGCAGCGCGAATTGCAGCATGTCCCAGGTGTCCTCCGCCTTCTTCCACTTCGCCAGCTCATCGACCCAGGCCGCGTCGAATTGCGGCCCGCGCAGCGCCTCGGGCTCATGCGCCGAATAGGCCGTCGCCGTGGCCCCATTGGGCCAGAGCAACCGCCGCTTCGTCGCCTCCCATTCGGGCCGCCGGTCGGGGGGCGAGCACGCAAGGATCCCGCTGTCGCCAAAGATCATCACGTCCCGCACCTGATCGAAGGTTTCCCCGACCAGCGCCACCCGACGCGCCCTGCCGGGGTCGAGGGGCCGCGCACCTTCCACCTGCGCGCGCACCCACTCGGCCCCGGCCCGCGTCTTGCCCGCACCGCGCCCGCCCATGATCACCCAGCTCTTCCAGGCGCCATGGGGCGGCAGCTGATGCGGCAGCGCCCAGAACTCGAACATCCACGGCAGGGCCAGAAGCGCATTCTCCTCCAGCCCGTCCAGAAATTCATCCACATCCGCCTGCGTCGCGGAGGCGAGCCAGGCGGCGCCCGATCTCAGATCGGGCTGCGTCGAAGTCGAGCGCGTAATCTCGGACGACCCCGGCAACCTGTTTGCGGAGTTTCTCAACGCGTGTCCTTTCATCCATAACCATTTGAAAAGCCGTCCGAAGATCCTTGACCGCCTGCATTGCAGCCTTGAGATCGCTCGGGTCCCCCTGGCGAACCCCCTTCATCGCCAGTGCAAGTTCCCCGGCCACCTCCCGATACAGATCCTCGGTCTCCTGCAGCAGATCGACCCGATCCGCCGCAGGGCTTTCCCCACCCTGGAAAGTCATGTTCATGTCTTGCTGGCCCACCTCTCATGCACGATCCGCACGAGTGAAATGAAAAAAGCGGCAACGGGTGATCCCGGCCGCTTGCCCACTTCTCCTAGCATGTCATATCTCTATCTTAAAGCGTTCGCAGAGTCAAGCGCTAAATCCAGGGTTGCGCGCGAAAATCTGCAAAAAGCCCGGACGGTGGGTCTGGGCCTCTCGATTTTCCAGCAATATCAATTGCCTGAGGATTGCGCCGCGGCCTCGGCCTTGATCTTCCGCCAGGCCTCGACATTGCGGTTATGCTCGTCCAGCGTCCGGGCAAAGGCATGTCCGCCGGTGCCATCGGCCACGAAGAACAGATAGTCGGTCGAATCGGGGTCCAGCGCCGCCTTGATCGCCTCGAGCCCCGGGTTGCAGATCGGCCCCGGCGGCAGCCCGTCGATGACATAGGTGTTATAGGGCGTCGCGCGGCGCAGCTCGCTCTGGCGCAGACCGCGGCCCAGCACGCCTTCGCCCTTGGTCACGCCATAGATCACCGTCGGGTCGGTCTGCAGCTTCATCCCCTGCTCCAGCCGGTTCACGAAGACGCTTGCCACCTGCCGCCGCTCGCTCGGCACGCCGGTTTCCTTCTCGACGATCGAGGCCATCACCAGCGCCTCTTCCATCGTCTCATAGGGCAGACCGGGCGCCCGCGCCTCCCAGGCCGCCGCCAGACGCGCCGCCTGCGAGGCCTCCATCGCCGCGATCAGCGCCGCCCGGTCCGAGCCGCGCTTGACCTCATAGCTGTCGGGCGCAAGGCTGCCCTCGGCCGGCACCGCGGCAATCTCGCCGCTCAGGAAATCGGCCGATTTCAGCGCCTCGACCACCTGCCAGCTCGTCACCCCCTCGGCCAGGGTCACCCGCAGCCGCACATCGGCCTTCCCGGCGGCTTCGGCAAAGCCCGCGGGCGCCTCTTCGGTCTTCGGGTCGAATTTCGCGACCTCGACAAAGTCCTTCGTCGCCGGGTCCAGCTCGCGCAGCACCATCTGCTGGGCATTGACCCCGATACGGAAGTTCAGCTCGGTGCCGCAGCTCGACGGCCCGCCCTCGGTGATCTGCGCGACGATCCCCTGCATCGAGGCGCCGGGCTCGATCAGATAAGAGCCGAACTTCAGCTGGCTGCTCTTGCCCTCGTAATCCGCGCCCGCCCGCAGGATATAGGCAGAGCTGACCGCCCCCTGCGCGCGCAGCCGCTCGGACACGCCCGACATGCTCGCCCCGCGCTCGACCTGCAGACAGACCGCCTCTGCCAGCGGCCCGGGCCCCTCATACTGGCCCTTGGCCCAGGCGATCAGCCCCGCGATCACGATCAGGATCACGATCAGCACGGTCAGGAAGTTCGAGACGATATGGCGCCACATCAGCCGTCGACCTTGCCCAGCACGAGGCTCGCATTGGTGCCGCCAAAGCCGAAGCTGTTCGACAGCGCCACCTTGATCTCGCGCTTCACCGCTTTCAGCGGCGCCAGATCCAGTTTCGGTTCCACCGCCGGGGTCTCAAGGTTCAGCGTCGGCGGCGCGATCTGATCGCGGATCGCCAGCACGCAGAAGATCGCCTCGACCGCGCCCGCGGCGCCGAGCAGGTGCCCGATGCTCGATTTGGTCGAGCTCATCGTGGCCTTGGCCGCCGCATCGCCCAGCAGCCGCTCGACCGCGCCCAGCTCGATCGTATCGGCCATGGTCGAGGTGCCATGCGCGTTGATGTAATCGACCGCATCCGGGGTCAGGCCCGCGCGGGCCAGCGCCGCCTGCATGCTGCGGAAGCCGCCATCGCCATTCTCGGCGGGCGCGGTGATGTGATAGGCATCGCCCGACAGGCCATAGCCCAGCACCTCGGCGTAAATCTTCGCGCCGCGCGCCTTGGCGTGCTCGTATTCCTCGAGCACGACAACCCCCGCGCCCTCGCCCATGACAAAGCCGTCGCGGTCCGCATCCCAGGGGCGGCTCGCCTTGGCCGGATCCTCGGCGCGCTTGGTGGACAGCGCCTTGCAGGCGTTGAACCCGGCAATGCCGATCTCGCTGATCGGCGCCTCGGCACCGCCCGCCAGCATCACATCGGCATCGCCCAGCATGATCAGCCGCGCCGCGTCACCGATCGCATGCGCACCGGTCGAGCAGGCCGTCACCACCGCATGGTTCGGCCCCTTGAAGCCGTAGCGGATCGAGACCTGCCCGGACACCAGATTGATCAGCGAGCCGGGGATGAAGAAGGGGCTCACGCGCTTGGGGCCCTTCTCCTTGATCAGCACCGCGGTCTCGGCAATCGTCGACAGCCCGCCGATGCCCGAGCCGATCATCACGCCCGTGCGCAGGCGGCTCTCCTCATCCTCGGGCATCCAGCCCGCATCGCGCACCGCCTGATCGGCCGCCGCCATGCCATAAAGGATGAAATCATCCACCTTGCGGCGCTCTTTCGGCTCCATCCAGTCATCGGGGTTGAAGGTGCCGTCCGTGCCATCCCCCATCGGGATCTCGCAGGCATATTTGGTCACCACATTCGAGGCGTCGAAGCGCGTGATCGGCCCGGCGCCCGACTGTCCGGCCAGCAACCGCGACCAGGTCTCTTCCACCCCGCAAGCCAGCGGCGTGACCATCCCAAGACCCGTGACAACGACCCGACGCATAGGCAGACCTCTTTGGCAAATTTCCGTCCCCGCCCTGATACACGGGGGGGGCGGCCCGCGCAACGCCAAGCGCTCGCCGCGGCGCGGCACTCAGGCGATCCCCCGCCCGTCGTCGAGCGGATAGTCGGCAAGCACCTCATAGATCGGCCCCTCGGCGCGCAGATGCGAGCGGTAAAGCGTGAAGCCGCCCACCATGAAGGCCCCCGAGACCGCATCGCCCCGCGCCTGCATCAACCGCCCGAGCCGCGCCGCCTCCGCAGGCCCGGCCCCGCGGCCAAAGCGCGCAATCGTCACATGCGGGCGAAAGCGCCGCCGCGGCAGGTCGATCCCCGCGCCCCGCGCCGCCGCTACCACCGCGCGCTGCAACCGCTCCAACGGCGCGCAGGCCCGCGCCCGCCACACAAGGCCCCCCGGCCACTCGCCGCCCAAAGTCTCGAGCCCCGCCAGTTCCAGCGCAAAGACCGGCGCCGCGATGCCCTGCAATTCGGCGTCGAGTTCTTCGGCCTGCGCGGGGCCGATCTCGCCCAGAAAGGCCAGCGTCAGATGCAGCGCCTCTTCGGGCACCGCCCGCCCGCAGCCGAGCAGCGCCTGCAGATGCGCCGCCTGCGCCGCCACCGCCTCCGGCATTGCAATCGCCACGAATGCGCGCATGAGCCCCCCTTGCCTCCGGGCAGCCTCGCAAAGGCCCGCCACAAAGACAAGCGCCCCCCCGGCATAGCCCCAGCGCCAGCCAGAGAGGCGCCGCGCGGGGGTGCCAGCACCGCCGCGCGGCGCCCCTTGGCCGCCCGCGCGCCGCACTTCAAAGGCGCGCGCGGGTCAGGCCGCGTGGCTCACCAGAAACCACAGATCCTTGTCGATCTGCCGCGAGGCCGCGGTCAGGATATCGGCGCTGCCCGCATCACCCGCCGCGTCGACCGTGTCGATGCCTGCGCGCAGCGTGGCGCCCACCGCCCGCATCCGCGCCCCGAGCGCCTCGACATGGTCGGCGATCTTCACCGCATCGGTCGGATAGGGCTTCACCTCGGTCGCCTTGGCCACCGCTTCCAGCGTGCCCATCGCCGTGCCATCGAGGATCTGCACCCGCTCGGCGATCACATCGACCTGCTCCTGCACGCGGGCATGAATCTCGTCCACCAGCTCATGCACCGCGATGAAATTGGGCCCCTTCATCGTCCAATGCGCCTGTTTCAGCGCCAACCCCAGCGCGATCTCATCCGCCAGACAGTGGTTCAGCACCTCGACCGCCACCATGCGCGCATTGCCTTCCAGCCCTTCGATACCGACGTTCATCGCGATCTCCTTTGCTTTTGCATCGCTCGCCCCGGGGCGCGCCCGGGGGATCAAAAGCAAAACGGCGCCCGAGGGGGCGCCGTTCCATCGAAACGCGAAAAAACCGATCAGGCGGCTTCGGTGATGAATTTCACCGCATCGCCGAAGGTCTGGATGGTTTCAGCGGCGTCATCCGGGATCTCGATGCCGAATTCTTCCTCGAAGGCCATGACCAGCTCGACGGTATCAAGGCTGTCGGCGCCCAGATCGTCGATGAAAGAGGCGGTCTCGGTGACCTTGTCCTCTTCCACGCCCAGATGTTCCACGACGATCTTCTTCACGCGATCAGCGATGTCGCTCATGTCTCTTCCTCACTTAGAGGGCCTTGGCCCGTCCCTATCGTTGCTCGTTCGAGCGGCTGTTGCGCCCTGCGATGCAGAGCGGCCGTTTGCGGTAAAGCCCCCGGCCAATCCTCGCCGCCTATAGCCACAGTCTTGCCCCAAGGCAAGCCGTTTCGCAAGCGCGGCGCGATGCCTCAGACCATCGCCATGCCGCCGTTCACATGCAGCACGGCGCCGGTGGTATAGCTCGCCTCGGGGCTTGCCAGATAGACCACCGCGGCGGCGATTTCCTCGGGCGTGCCCATCCGGCCCGCGGGGATCTTGGCAAAGATCGCGGTCTTCTGATCGTCGCTCAGCTTCTCGGTCATCGGCGTCGCGATGAAGCCCGGCGCCACGCAGTTCACGGTGATCCCGCGGCTTGCGACTTCGTAGGCCAGCGATTTCGACATGCCGACCAAACCGGCCTTGGAGGCGGCATAATTGCCCTGCCCCGGGTTGCCGATCGTGCCGACAACGCTCGTGACGCTCACGATCCGGCCCCAGCGCGCCTTCATCATGCCGCGCAGCACGCCGCGCATCAGCCGGAAGCTCGAGCCCAGGTTCACATCCAGAACGCTGTCGAACTCGTCATCCGACATCCGCATGAAGAGGTTGTCGCGGGTGATGCCCGCATTGTTCACGAGGATATCAAGGCTGCCCATCGCCTCGATGGCCGCTTTCGGCAGCGCCTCGACGCTCGCCACATCGCTCAGGTTCGCGGGGCAGACAAAGGCCCCCTCGCCCAGCTCCTCGGCCAGCGCCTGCAGGGGCTCGACCCGCGTGCCCGACAGCGCAACCTTGGCGCCGCGCCCATGCAAAGCCCGCGCCACCTGCGCCCCAATGCCCCCAGACGCCCCCGTCACCAGCGCCGATTTCCCAGTGAGATCAAACATCTGCAAACCCTTCCCGTGATGGCTTTCATCTTGCCATAAATATCCCGCGGGGGTCCGGGGGTGCGAAACCCCCGGCGCGGTGTCCAAAAGCGCCGGGCCTCAGCCCTTCAGCGCCGCCACATCCTCGGGCGTGCCCACGGCGCGCTGCACGGTGTCCTTGGCGATCCGCTTGACCATGCCGCTCAGCGCCTTGCCCGCGCCGATCTCCCAGAATTCGGTCACACCCTGACCGACCATCCATTCGACACTCTCGCGCCAACGCACGGACCCCGTGACCTGCTCGACCAAGAGCTTGCGGATCAGTTCGGGGTCGCTCACCGCATCGGCCCGCACATTCGCCACGACCGGCACCGCGGGCGCCGCAATCGCCACACCCGCCAGCGCCTCGGCCATCGCCTCGGCCGCGGGCTGCATCAGCGCGCAATGGAAAGGCGCGCTCACCGGCAGCATCACCGCGCGCTTGGCGCCACGGGTCTTGGCGATCTCGACCGCGCGCTCGACCGCCGCCTTGTGGCCCGAGACCACGACCTGCGCGGGGTCATTGTCATTCGCCGCCTGACAGACCTCGCCCTGCGCCGCCTCGGCGGCCACTTCTGCGGCCGTCGCGAAATCGAGGCCCAGCAGCGCCGCCATCGCGCCCACACCGACCGGCACCGCCGATTGCATCGCCGATCCGCGCACGCGCAGCAGTTTCGCCGCATCGCCCACGCTCAGGGCCCCCGCCGCACAGAGCGCCGAATATTCGCCCAAGGAATGCCCCGCGACAAAGGCCGCATCGGTGACCGCAAAACCCTCGGCCTCGAGCGCGCGCATCGCCGCCATGCTGGTCGCCATCAGTGCGGGCTGCGCATTGGCGGTCAGCGTCAGCGCCTCGATCTCGCCCTCCCAGATCAGCGCGCTCAGGCTCTCCCCAAGCGCCGCATCGACCTCGTCAAAGACGGCGCGTGCCGCCGGGTAAGCCTCGGCCAGCGCCCGGCCCATGCCAATCGTCTGCGCGCCCTGCCCGGGAAATACGAAAGCCCTGCTCATCGGCTCCTCCTCTGGCCCCCTTGGTTCGTGCCCCTCTAGCGCGACATGGGGCGCGGGGCAACAACTTGCGCACAAAGCCTGTGCGCCCCCCGGCATGGAGAGCGCGCCGCAACGGGGGTAAACTGAGGGCAATCCCGGCCCCTGCGGCCCCTCAGAAAGTGACCCGACATGCTCGCCAATACCCCCGCCAGCTATGGCGCGGCCGCCCGCGCCCTGCACTGGCTGACCGCCCTCCTGATCGTCTCGGCCATCGCGCTCGGCCTCTATGCCGAGACCCTGCCGCGCGACAGCGAAGCCGCCGCCGCCACCCTGCGCACGATCTATTCGGCGCATAAGACGATCGGCGTCGCCACCTTTTTCGCGGCGCTGATCCGCATCCTCTGGGCGCTCTCGCAGCCCAAACCCGCCCCCCTGCACCCCGAGCGCCGCGCCGAGACGCTGGCCGCCGAGGTCGTGCATTGGGCGCTTTATGGCGCAATGCTGATCATGCCCGCCTCGGGCTGGGTGCTGCATGCCGCGGAAAGGGGCTTCGCGCCGATCCTGTGGCCCTTCGGCCAGGGCCTGCCCTTCGTGCCGAAATCCGAGGGCCTCGCCCATGCGGCGCAGGCGGTGCACAAGCTCTCGGCGCTAGTCCTTTATGGCGCGATCGGGCTGCATGTTCTGGGCGCGCTGAAACACGCGCTGATCGACCGCGACGGCACGCTCGCGCGGATGACCCGCGGCACGGCGCCGGGCGCGGCGGCGATCGCGCACAAGGGCGGCGCGGCGCGGACCGCGCCGGTGGTGGCGCTCATCCTCTGGGC
>JACXUS010000234.1 GCA_014763785.1 Sphingomonadales bacterium
CCTCGGGGCTCTATACGCTTTGGCGGCAGGCACGGGCGCGGCGCGCGGGCTGAGCCGCCCTGCCCCGCCATCCCGCCCCTGTCACCGAAATTTCGCGCAAAGTCCGCCGCTAACACCGCGCGCGAGCGCAATCACACCCTTTCCGCAAAGCCATCAAGGGTTTATAGACGGGCCAAACCTCTCAGCCGGAGACGCTTCATGAGCACGATCATCGACATCCACGCCCGCGAGATCCTCGACAGCCGCGGCAACCCGACCGTCGAGGTCGATGTGACCCTGGAAGACGGCACGATGGGCCGCGCCGCGGTGCCCTCGGGCGCCTCGACCGGCGCGCATGAGGCCGTCGAGCGCCGCGACGGCGACAAATCGCGCTATATGGGCAAGGGCGTCCTTGAGGCGGTGATGGCCGTCAACGGCGAGATCGCCGAGAACCTCGTGGGCGAGGATGTGACCGAGCAGGTCGCCATCGACCGGATGATGACCGAGCTCGATGGCACGCCGAACAAGGGCCGTCTGGGCGCGAATGCCATTCTGGGCGTGTCGCTGGCCTGCGCGAAAGCCGCCGCGGATTACACCGCGCAGCCGCTTTATCGCTATGTCGGCGGCACCTCGGCGCGCGTGCTGCCGGTGCCGATGATGAACATCATCAACGGCGGCGAACATGCCGACAACCCGATCGACATTCAGGAATTCATGATCATGCCGGTCTCGGCGGGCAATATCCGCGATGCGGTGCGGATGGGCTCGGAGGTGTTCCACACGCTGAAGAAGGAACTGTCGTCGCAGGGCCTGTCCACGGGTCTGGGCGATGAGGGCGGCTTTGCGCCGAACCTGAGTTCGACCACCGCGGCGCTCGACCTGATCCTGAGCTCGATCGAGAAGGCGGGCTACAAGCCGGGCGAGGATATCTATCTGGCCCTCGATTGCGCCTCGACCGAATATTTCAAGGGCGGCAAATACGAGATGAAGGGCGAAGGCCTGTCGCTGACCTCCGAGGAAAACGCCGACTATCTGGCGAAGCTCTGCGCGGCCTATCCGATCATCTCGATCGAGGACGGCATGGCCGAGGATGACTGGGCGGGCTGGAAACTGCTGACCGAAAAACTGGGCGACAAGGTGCAACTGGTCGGCGACGACCTCTTCGTGACCAACCCCGCGCGTCTGGCCGAGGGGATCAAACAGGGCGTGGCGAACTCGATGCTGGTGAAGGTGAACCAGATCGGCTCGCTGACCGAGACGCTGCAGGCCGTCGATATGGCGCATCGCGCGCGCTATACCAATGTCATGTCGCACCGCTCGGGCGAGACCGAGGATGCGACCATCGCCGATCTGGCGGTGGCGACGAACTGCGGCCAGATCAAGACCGGGTCGCTTGCGCGCTCGGACCGGCTGGCGAAATACAACCAGCTGATCCGGATCGAGGAAATGCTGGGCGAGACCGCCGAATATGCGGGCCGCTCGATCCTGAAATAAGGGCCCCGGGGAAAAGCGATCTGCGCTTTTTCTTGGTCCAAATACTCAAATCCCCCCGCCGGATCGCTCCGGCGGGGGTTTTGTTTCGCCCCCGAAGGCCAAGCGCCGAAGGCCCCGGATCAGGCCCCGCGCGCCCCGCGGTGCATCAGGCGGAACGCCAGCCAGAAGGACAGCGGCCCCACCCCCAGCGACAGCCCGAAGGCCACCGGCCATGCCGCCAGCCAGCGCCCGATCCATGTGCCGAGCCACCCCGGGCCGAAGCCGAAGGGCAGGATCGAGAACAGGAAGGTCATCATCAGCGCCATCAGGCAGGAGATGATCCCCTGCGCCAGCACAATCGTCATTTTCTCGCGTTTGCGATCTGTCTCTTGCATGTCGTTTCCCGTGTCATGGCCCCCAAGGGGGCAGCGCCGCGGGTTCGAGAACGACTAACTCCCGGATATCTCCGGTGACCGGGGTAACCTGACCGGCCGCACGTTTTTCGGCCCCCGTTCCTTAGGGTCTGTGCGGGCGCGCGTCAACCGGGCGCGATCCGGGGCTCATCCCGGGGCGCTGATCTGTCCGCCCCCCACAAGCGCCGCAACCCCGGTCGTTGTGGGCCCCGAGGTGGGCAGCCCCCGCGCCACCCGCACCGCAAGATAGCCGAAGGCCTGCGCCTCGAGCATGTCGCCATCAAGGCCCAGATCCTCGACCGGCGCCACCGGGCAATTGACCCGCCGCGCGATCTGGACCATCAGCGCCTCGTTCAGCCGCCCGCCGCCCGCGACATAAAGCGCGGCGGGCGCTTCGGGGAAATGCTCGAAGCCGCGGGCCACGGCGGCGGCGGCGCAGGCGGTCAGCGTGGCCGCGGCATCGGCATCGCTCAGGTCATGAACCGCGCGCAGAAGATCGTGGAAGGCGTTGCGGTCGAGCGACTTCGGCGGCATCCGCAGGAACCACGGATCGGCGAGGAAGCGCTCAACGATCCCCTCATCGACCCGGCCCGACAGCGCCAGCGCGCCGCCCTCGTCGCGCTCGGCGCCGCGGCGGGCGCGCATCAGATCATTGACCGGCGCATTCGCGGGGCCGGTGTCGAAGGCCAGCACCGCGCCGGGCGCCTCGGGCGCGGGGGCACGCGGATCGACCCAGGTCAGATTGCCCACGCCGCCTAGGTTGAGAAACGCAACCGGCGCCGCAAGCCCCGCCCATTTGGCGCAGGCAAAATGGAAGAACGGCGCCAGCGGCGCGCCCTGCCCGCCCATCTCGACATCGTTCGAGCGGAAATCCCAGACCACCGGGCGGCCGAGCACCTCGGCCAGCACCTGACCCGAGCCCGCCTGATGGGTGCGCCGCGCGCCGTGCTCGCCCTGCGGATCATGCGCGAGCGTCTGGCCGTGAAAGCCGATCAGCCGGGCATCGGTCATCCCCACCAGCACCTCGGCATGGGCGGTCTCGACGATCTCGGTCGCCGCCTCCACCCCCGGCTCGCCCGGCCAGCGGCCAAGCGCTGCGCGCAGAAGGCGGCTTTCCTCGGGCGTATAGGGCCGATAATCGGTGCGCCCGAAATCGAGGATCCGCTCGCCATCGGTCAGCACCATCGCCGCATCGACCCCGTCGAGCGAGGTTCCCGACATCGTGCCCACCGCCCAGACCGGCCCCGCTTTCAACATGGCTTCCCCTTCGTCTTGCCAGACGATATAGCCATGGCACGAAGAAAGGGACAAGCACGATGACCTACCACCCCAAATCCGACTTCCTGCGGATCATCATCGAGCGCGGCTTCCTTGCGGATTGCACCGATCTGCAAGAGCTTGACGCGGCACTGTCGAAGGGGATGGTCACCGCCTATATCGGCTATGATGCAACGGCCGCCTCGCTGCATGTCGGGCATCTGCTGAATATAATGCTGCTGCGCTGGTTCCAGAAGACCGGCAACAAGCCGATCACGCTGATGGGCGGCGGCACCACCAAGGTGGGCGATCCGTCGTTCCGCAGCGAGGAGCGTCCGCTGCTGACGCCCGAGAAGATCGACGAGAATATCGCCGGCATGCAACGGGTCTTCGACCGCTATCTGGATTACACCGATGGCGGCAATGGCGCGATGATGCGCAACAATGCGGAATGGCTGGACGGGCTGAATTACCTCGATTTCCTGCGCGACATCGGGCGGCATTTCTCGGTCAACCGGATGCTGAGCTTTGAATCGGTGAAGTCGCGGCTCGATCGCGAGCAGAGCTTGAGCTTCCTCGAATTCAACTACATGATCCTGCAGGCCTATGATTTCCTCGAACTGAACCGCCGCTATGGGTGCCTGTTGCAGATGGGCGGCTCGGATCAATGGGGCAATATCGTCAACGGGATCGACCTGACGCGCCGGGTTCTGGATGCGGAAATCTTCGGGCTGACGACGCCGCTGCTGACCACCTCGGACGGGCGCAAGATGGGCAAGAGCCAGGGCGGCGCGGTGTGGCTGTCGGGCGATATGCTCTCGCCCTATGAATTCTGGCAGTTCTGGCGCAATACGACCGATGCCGATGTGGGGCGGTTCCTCAAGCTCTATACCGAGCTGCCGGTCGAGGAATGCGACCGGCTCGGCGCGCTCGAGGGTAGTGAGATCAACGGCGCGAAGATCATTCTGGCCAATGCGGTCACGACGCTACTGCATGGCGCCGAGGCGGCTGCGGCGGCAGAGGCCACCGCGCGCGAGGTCTTCGAGCGGGGCGGCGTGGGCGAGGATCTGCCCACCCTGCATCTGGAGGCGGCCGAGGTGGCCGAGGGGATCAGCCTTGCGCAGCTGGTCCTGCGCTCGGGGCTCGCGAAGACCGGCAAGGACGGCAAGCGGCTGATCGCCGAGGGCGGGCTCAAGGTCAATGACGAGATCTGCGCCGATCCGGGGCGGATGTTCCATGCGAGCGATCTGGCCGAGCCGGTGAAGCTCAGCGCAGGCAAGAAGCGCCACGCGCTGGTCGCTCTGGGCTGAGTGCAGATGGGGGCCCTGCCCCCCACGGCCTTGCGGCCGGGGCTGCCACGGGCCGCCCGTTCGACGGGAAAGACTTCCACTGGAGGGCTTTTTATCCCGTCTCACCCCGGGATATTTGGGGCAAGATGAAAGAGCCAAGTCAAAGAAACGGGGCGCCCCTTCGCGGAGGCGCCCTGTTTCATCTTGCCGAAAATATCCTCGGGGTGGTCCGGAGGGGTGGAAAAC
>JACXUS010000567.1 GCA_014763785.1 Sphingomonadales bacterium
TCGCCGATCGGGTGCTGGCGCCAGCGGGGGTAGATCCCCAGCGCGATGTTCGACCCCGGACAGACCTCTAGCACCACGCCGCGTTCGGCCAGCTGGTCGACCAGGGCCAGATCCTCGATCGCGCGGACGCCGTGGCCGATCCGTTCGACCCGCAGGTCCTCCAGCGCGTCGCGCACGCTTTGCGGCCCGCCCCATTCGCCGGCATGGGCGGTCAGCCGCAGACCGGCCTCGCGCGCCATGTCGAAGGCATAGGCGAAATCGCGCGGCTTGCCGATCTTTTCGTCCCCCGCGATGCCGAAGCCGACGATCCAGTCGCCCGCCGTTTCCGCCGCGCAGCGCGCGGTTTCGCGGGCCTTGTCGGGGCCGAAGTGGCGGATGCAGGTGATGATGCCGCGCAGCACGATCCCGTCGCGCGCCTCGGCCTGGTCGGCGGCCTCGCGGATCGCGTGCAGGTATTCGCGCCAGGCCCCGACGTCGCGGCCGCCGCAGAAATCGGGGCTGAGGAAGGTTTCGGAATAGACCACACCCGCGGCCGCGCTTTCCTCCAGCACGGCCAGCGTCAGGCGGTGGTAATCCTCGGGCGTCTTGAGGGTCGAGGTCGCGGCCTCATAGACCTTCAGGAAGTCCCAGAAATCGGCAAAGCGGTAGTGGCCCGCGGCATCGAAGATGCCCGACAGGTCCATGTGCTTTTCCTGCGCCAGGCCCCGGATGAAGGCCGGCGGGGCGGCGCCTTCCAGGTGCAGGTGCAGTTCGATCTTGGGCAGCCGCGCAGACATCAGAACATCCTTTTCCCCGGCCCGTGCGCGGGCACGCCCAGGTGGGCCGCGACCGTGGCCGCGACATCGGTAAAGGCGCAGAGGCCGATCTCGCCCGTCCCGACACCGGCGCAGACGACCGGCACGCGTTCGCGCGTGTGGTCGGACCCCCGCCAGGTGGGATCGTTGCCATGGTCGGCGGTGAAGATCGCCAGATCGCCGGGCCGCAGCCGGGCCAGGAAATCGCCCGCGCGCCCGTCGAACCATTCCAGCGCACGGGCATAGCC
>JACXUS010000235.1 GCA_014763785.1 Sphingomonadales bacterium
CCCCCATGAGCGATATGCCCCAGACCGCGCCCGCCGCGCCCCAGCGCCGTTTGTCGCTGCCCGAATTCACCGCGATGCTGGCCAGCCTGACCGCGACCGTGGCCTTTTCGATTGACGCGATGCTGCCCGCGCTGCCGCAGATCGCGGCCGATCTGTCGCCGCAGGATGTGAACCGGGCGCAGCTGGTGCTGACCTCGTTCGTGCTGGGGATGGGGCTTGGGACCTTCTTCGCGGGGCCGGTTTCGGATGCGATCGGGCGGCGGCGGACGCTGTTTCTGGGGATTGCGATCTATATCGCGGGCGCGCTCGGGGCGCTGGTGTCGAACAGCCTCGAGGTGCTGCTGATCGCGCGCTTCGTGCAGGGCTTTGGGTCGGCGGGGCCGCGGATCGTGCCGATGGCGCTGGTGCGCGACCTCTATGCCGGGCGCGAGATGGCCAAGATCACCAGTTTCATCATGATGCTGTTCATTCTGGTGCCGGCGATGGCGCCCTCGGTCGGCGGGCTGATCATCGGGGTGACCGGCTGGCACGGGGTGTTCGGCGCCTTCGTGATCTTCGGCCTGATTGGCGGGATCTGGGTCGCGCTGCGCCAGCCCGAGACGCTGGCCCCCGAACGCCGCCGCCCGCTGCGGCTGGCCGCGCTGATCGCGGGCGCGCGCGAGGTGGTGTCGGATCGCAATGTGCGGCTCTATACGATGGTGATGGCGCTGGGGTTCGGGCAGATGTTCGCGCTGTTGTCGTCCTCGCAGCAGCTCTTTGCGGTCTATGGCGTGACCGAGAGCTTCCCGAACTGGTTCGCGCTGATGGCGATTCTGGCGGGCAGCGGCACGGTGTTCAACGCGCGTTTCGTGATGCGGCTGGGGATGCGCAAGATCGTCAAGGGCGCCTATATCGCGCAGATCGCGGTCTCGTCGGTGATGCTGGGGCTGCTGGTGTCGGGATGGCTGGCGGGGCCCGGCGCCTTCCCGCTGATCCTGATTTATGCGATTTCGGTCTTCGCGATGGCGGGGCTGACCTTCGGCAATCTCAATGCTCTGGCGATGCAGAAGATGGGGCATCTGGCGGGGATGACGGCCTCGGTGGTCACCGCGCTCTCGACGGTGGGGGCGGTCCTGATCGCGGCCCCGGTGGGGCTGGCCTTCAACGGCACGGCGCTGCCGATCATTCTGGCGACGCTCGGCTGTTCGGTCATCGCCTGGGGCCTGATGCGGCGCACCGACGATCTGGCTTGACCTTTTTCAACATGAAGAACGGCGCGCAAGGCTTTGACCTTGCGCGCTTTTGTGTCACAGCGGCAGCGCGCGCTCGACCAGACGGGCAAAGAAGCTGGCGCCGACCGGGGCCGCCTCGTCGTTGAAATCATAGGCCGGGTGGTGCAGCCCCGCGCCCGGGCCGGTGCCAAGGAAGAGATAGGCGCCGGGCCGGGCCTGCAGCATATAGCTGAAATCCTCGGCCCCCATCTCGCGGCCCGAGCTGTCGGAGACGGCGGCCTCGCCCGCGATCTCGCGCGCGACATCGGCGGCGAAGCGGGCGCGTTCGGCGTCGTTGATCGTCGGCGGATAGCCCTTGTCATAGCGGATCTCGGCGCGGACGCCATGCGCCGCCGCGATGCCCGCGACCACCTCGTGAAAGCGTTTTTCCACCATCGCGCGCACCTCGGGGGTGAAGCTGCGGATCGTGGCGCAGAACCAGCCGGTTTCGGGGATGATGTTATTGGCGGTGCCGACATGGATCTCGGTCACCGACAGGACCAGTTCCGAAAGCGGGTCGAGGTTGCGGCTGACCACCGATTGCAGCGCCGAAACCATGGCGACGATTGCCGGCACCGGGTCGAGGGTCAGATGCGGTGTGGCGCCATGGCCGCCCTTGCCGGTCACCGTCACATAGGCGGTATCGACCGCAGCCATCAGCGGGCCCTGTTCGGTGACGAAATGCCCTAGGGGAAGGTTCGGCGCGTTGTGGATGCCGTAGACCTGCGCGACGCCGAAGCGCTCCATGATGCCTTCGCGCACCATCACCTCGGCGCCGCCGCCGTCTTCCTCGGCGGGCTGGAAGATCAGCGCCACGGTGCCCGCGAAATTGCGCGTCTCGGCAAGGTATTTGGCCGCGCCCAGAAGCATCGTGGTGTGGCCGTCATGGCCGCAGGCGTGCATTTTCCCGGGATGTTCCGAGGCATATTCGGCGCCGGTGATTTCCTCAAGCGGCAGCGCATCCATATCGGCGCGCAGGCCGATGCAGGGGCCGGGCGCGCGGCCGTGGATCAGCGCGACGATTCCGGATTTGGCGATCCCCTCGTGCAGCTCGTCCACGCCGATCTCGCGCAGCCGCGCGGCGACGAAGGCCGAGGTCTGCGGCAGGTCGAATTCCAGTTCCGGGTGCCGATGCAGCCAGTGCCGCCATTCGGTCATCTCGGGGGCGAGGGCGGCGATACGATTGATCACGGGCATGGCTGGACTCTGACAGGCTGAGCGGGAACTATTGCGCCGATCATCCTCAATCCTGGTGCGAGCGCAATGACGAAACCGACCGATCCGATCCTCTTTGACGCGACGGGAGGGGCTGCCCGGCAGTTCGAGCGGCTGGCCGCGATCATGGCCGCCCTGCGCGATCCGGTCAGCGGTTGCCCCTGGGATCTGGAGCAGGATTTTCTGAGCATCGCGCCCTATACCATTGAAGAGGCTCATGAAGTCGCCGATGCGATCGAGCGGCAGGCCTGGGACGAGCTGCCCGGCGAGCTGGGCGATCTGGCGCTTCAGGTGGTCTATCATGCGCAGATGGCGCAGGAAGCCGGGCATTTCGAGCTGGTCGATGTCTTGCGCGCGATCAATGCCAAGATGATCGCCCGGCATCCGCATGTCTTCGGCCCCGAGAGCAACATGAAGAGCGCCGCGCAACAGGTTGAAGACTGGGAGAAAATCAAGGCCGCCGAGCGGGGCGCCAAGGCGCCCGCGGGGGTGCTCGACGGGGTTGCCTTGGGGCTGCCTGCGCTCAGCCGGGCGCTGAAGCTGCAAAACCGCGCGGCGCGGGTCGGGTTCGACTGGCCCTCGACGGCGGAGGTGCTCGACAAGATCGTCGAAGAGGCGCGCGAGCTGGAGGAGGCGCGGGATCGGCTGGGGCCCGAGGAACTGGCCGAGGAATATGGCGATCTGCTCTTCGTGATGGTCAATCTGGGGCGGCATATGGGGCTGGACCCCGAGGCCTGCCTGCGCGCGGCGAATGGCAAATTTACGCGCCGGTTCAACTATATAGAGGGCGAACTTGAGAAAATCGGCAAGGCGCCGCGCGACAGCGATCTGGCCGAGATGGATGCGCTTTGGGATCAGGCGAAGCGCGCAGGGGTGAAGTAAGCCGGGGGTTTCACACCTCCGGACCCCCGTGGGATATTTCAGCACTGTTGAGGGGCAAGGGTCAGAAGAGCGCCTTGCGCAGCATGTTGAGCGCGACCAGCATCAGGAAGCCTGCGAAGACGCGTTTGAGCTTTTTCGCGTCGAGCCGGTGGGCGAGGGCTGCGCCCCAGGGCGCGGTGATCATCGTCGTGGCGATCACGATCAGGAAGGCGGGCAGGTTGATCGCGCCGACTGTATAGGGCGGCGCATGGGGAACCGGGGTCAGCAGGAAGGCCACCGCCGAGGGCAGCGCGATGGTGACGCCGAAGCCCGCCGAGGTGGCGACCGCGCGATGGATCGGCACGCCGTGCAGGGTGAGCATGGGCGTGCCGATCGAGCCGCCGCCGATGCCGAGCAGCACCGAGACAAAGCCCATGAGCGGGCCGAACCAGGCCCGGAAAAGCCCCCCCGGCAGGTGGTCCGAGAGCCGCCAGTGGCTGCGCCCGAAGGCCATGTAGCAGGCGATGGCGAAGACCATGACGCCGAAGATCACCTGCAGCGTCTGGGTGCGCAGCTGCGCCACGACCAGCACGCCCGCGACCGCGCCCAGCGCGATCGGCGGCGCCCAGGCGCGCAGGATCGACCAGTCGACCGCGCCCTTGGCGTGATGCGCCAGCACCGAGCGGATCGAGGTGACGATGATCGTGGCGAGTGAGGTCGCGACGCAGATCTGCATCAGATCCTCCGAGCCGTAGCCCATCGCCGCGAAGAGGTAGAAGAAGGCGGGCACCAGAACGATGCCGCCGAGAAAGAAGCCGAGCGGAGCAAAAATGGTTGTATAGTTGAATGCGTCAGCCATTGGGTGATGATTATCGCGTTGTTATGGAGACGGTTGTTGAAGCAGTGGACGCCACTTGCTTGCAACGCCATGTGTGATGAAAATAAGAAAAAACCTGTATTGCAACAGGCTTTTACCGGCGAAGGCCTTTTCTGTTCTCTTCCGGGAAGGCAGCAGACGGAGGGAACTCTGTGATTTGGGGGGGCGTTCATTGAAAAAATTGTGAAAAGAATCTTTCTCCGCGCTGTTGAAAACGCGTCATGATCCCGGCTGCCGTCGGGACTTTTTTAGCGGCGCACTCAAGTACCAAGTGTTGCAGTCGATATGGAAGTTATAGGAAGAAGCAAGGCCAAGGCGGTCATAGAGTCGCACCTGAACGATTCGGTGGTATATTTTTCGGATCATGTGAGAATTCTCAAATGCAATCCCTACTGTACCGGGGTTACCTATCTGAAGGAGCACGGTGTCTACCAGTGGATTTTTCAGGTCA
>JACXUS010000568.1 GCA_014763785.1 Sphingomonadales bacterium
GCCTGCAACTCGGCCCCGTCATGGGTGATGACTTCCTCGGTCGTGGTGCGCAGTGCGGCGACGGAAAGGGCCAGCGTCTTGGCGCCCGCAAAATCGGCGCGGTCCTTGGCCTCGCGCAGAAGCGCCCCGGTGATCGCGGTCAGGCGGGCGTGTTGCGTGTGGTGCAGATGGTCGGCCTTGGTCGCGGCGAAGAGGATCTTCTCGACCCGTTTGCCGCCCAGAAGCGAGGTCAGCCACCCGGCGCGACCGGGACGGAAGGCCGCGAGAATATCCGCCATCGACTGGCGCAGATCGTCGAGGGCTGCGGGCCCCGCATGGATCGCGCCGAGCACATCCACCAGCACCACTTGCCGGTCGATCTTGGCAAAATGGTCGCGGAAGAAGGGTTTGACCACCTCGCGCTTATAGGCGTCGTAGCGGCGTTCCATCTCGCGCCGCAGCGAGCCGCGCGGGGCCTCGCCTTCGGGCAGCGGCGCGAAGGTCAGGGCGGGCGATCCCGCCATCTCTCCGGGCAGCAGGAAGCGGCCCGGGGTGCAGTCGGAAAACCCTGCCTTCCGTGCCTCGACCAGATAGTCGGTGAAACCGGCGGCGAGCGCCTTCGCCTGCAGTTCGTTGAACTCTGCCGCACCATCCGCCGCCCCGGCCTGCGCCAGATAGCCGGCGCCTTGTGGGCGGTTCGGCAGTCGGGCCAGAACCTCTGCCGACCACTCGGCATAGCTCTTGTCCATCAGTCCCAGATCGAGCAGCCATTCACCGGGATAATCCACGATATCGAGATGCACGACGCGAGGGCCGCGAACCGCGCCCAGGATACCGCGCGGCTGGATGCGGAAAGAAAGCCGCAATTCCGACACCGCGCGTGTCCCCTCGGGCCAACGCGGGGAGGGGCCGGTGAGGGCTGCGAGATGGCTTTCGTAGTCGAAGCGCGGCACGGTATCGTCGGGCTGGGGCTGAAGGTAGGCCGCCGTGATATCCGAGGCCGCCCCGAGCGCGGGCATCCGCCCCCGGTCGAGCAGGTTCGCCACCAGCGAGGTGATGAAC
>JACXUS010000569.1 GCA_014763785.1 Sphingomonadales bacterium
CCCCCCGACAGGGGCGTGTTGGTGGTGGACATCTCGGCTCGCTCCGTCAGATCGTCCGGTCATGGGTAGGGTGGCGGCCGGGCGCCGTCAATCCGGCGCGGGCGGGCTTGCTTGCCTCGACCTGCGTTTCCCGCTAGACCCCGCGGCGGTAATGCCGATGAAGGTGCCCATGCCCGGCTGGCTGCAAGAGCTGAAGAAGGCCCGTGCGGCCCGCAGGCGCGCCCCGGCGGCACCGGGATCGCTGGCCGAGTGGTGGCATTTCCACATCACCGATCATGGGCTGCTGCGGCTGGTCTGGACGAATTTCGACACGGTGGCGCCGGGCGTCTACCGGTCGAACCAGCCCTCGCCCGAGCGGCTGGCGCGCCAGGCCCGGGAACTTGGCCTGCGCACCGTCCTGTCGTTGCGGGGCGACAGCGACCTGAGCTTTTCCACGACCGAACGCGCGGCCTGTGCGCGGCTGGGGCTGGCCTATCACATCTTCCCGATGAGCGCGCGCGCGCTGGTGTCGCGCGATGACATGATCGCGCTGCACGATCTGTTCCGCACGGTGGAACGGCCCCTGCTGATCCACTGCAAGTCGGGTGCCGACCGAACGGGCTATGCCGCGGCGCTGTATCTGCTGATGATCGAGGGGGCCCCCGTGGCCCGCGCCCGGCGCCAGCTGCACTGGACCTACGCCCATGTGTCGGCCACGAAAAGCGGCATCCTCGACCATGTGCTGGACGTCTATGAGGCCGCACAGGCCGCCACCGGCATCGGGTTCATGGACTGGGTCCGCCAGGATTATGACGCGGCCGCGCTGACGGCCAGCTTTGCGGCGAGGCGACGGACATGAGCGGGCAAAGCGGCCTTCTGGGCTGGGCGTGGCGCGGCTACATGCGCAAGCGGCGTGCGCCGCTGATCCTGGCCATGGCGCTGATGACGGTCGAGGGCAGCATGGTCGCCTTCCTGTCCTGGCTGATCAAGCCGATGTTCGACCGCGTCTTCGTCGGCGGCCAGACCGGTGCGGTGGTCTGGGTCGCCGCGGCGGTCTGGC
>JACXUS010000236.1 GCA_014763785.1 Sphingomonadales bacterium
GAGCGCCCCGGATGCCGCGTCCCGGATCGGCGGACAGGTGCTACGGCTTGCCGCATGAGGCTCAGAGTCGCGCTTGCCACCTGTCTGTTTGTCATGGCGGTCCTCGTCGGGGCGACCGGCGTGACCTCTGCGGTGCTGCGCACCCCCGACCGGGCGGCGCTGGCGCTTGAGGCCTTCGAGCGCGCGACCGGCCTTGCGATCACCGGCATCTGCGGCACCGATCCGGCCAAGGCGGCGCCCTGCCCGCTGTGTCACGGGCTGCCGCAGGGCGCGCGCATCAGCTTCGCCCCGATCAGCCTGCGGATGGTGCCGCATGACGGCTGGACACAGATGCAGGCGCTGCGCCGCGCGGCGCAGGCCCGCAGCATCAACCATTCCCCAAGGGCGCCCCCGGTTCCGGCCTGACGCGACCCGCGTCCGACATGACCGAACCGGCTGCGCACGCCGTATGGCGGCCGTGCGGCCCCACTATGACCCCGCATTTTGCGGACCCATCGGAATGGACCCATGACCGATACCCAATTCACCGCGGCCCCGGCCGCTTCTGAACGCGTGCGCAACGCCGCACTTTATCGCGCCGTCTGGCGCTGGCACTTCATCGCCGGGCTGATCGTTCTGCCCTTCGTGATCATCCTTGCCGTGACCGGCGCGATCTATCTGTTCAAGGACGAGATCAACAATACCGCCTATCGCGCGCTGCGCTTCGTCCCTGTGGCCGAGACCGCGGCGCTGCCCCCCTCGCAGATCGTCGCCGCCGCGCTGGCCGCGCATCCCGGCACGCTCAAGGCCTATGCGCCCGCCGCCGCGCCCGACCGCTCCGCCGGTGTCTCGATCCTTGGCGCGGACGGGCTGAAGGATGTGGTCTATGTCAACCCCTACAGCGCCGAGGTTCTGGGCAGCCAATGGGATGGCGGCTTCGCGGGCAGCCCGGCGATGTGGGTGGTGCGCAAGCTGCATTCGCTGGAATATCTGGGCTGGTTCGGCAACCGGCTGATCGAGGCGGCGGCGGGCTGGATGGTGCTCCTGACCGCGAGCGGTATCTATCTGTGGTGGCCGCGCGGCAAGGGCCTTGGGACCGTGTCGATCAAGGCCAGCAAGGGCCGCCCGTGGTGGCGCGATCTGCATGCGGTGACCGGGCTCTATACCGCGGGCTTCATCGTCTTTCTGGCGATGACCGGGCTGCCGTGGTCGGGCGTCTGGGGGCCGAAATTCTATGATACGGCCTATGCGCTGGGGCTTGGGATGCCCGATGGCTATTGGTCGAACAAACCCGTCTCGACCGTGCCGGTGGGCGATGTGGTCAACCACGCCCCCTGGATCATGGAGAACCAGCCGATGCCGCTGTCGGGCGCGGCCGAAGGGGTGCCGGTTGCGCTTGATCACGTCGTGCAGACCGTCGAGGCGCGCGGCATCGTGCCGGGCTATGCGGTGGCGATGCCGAACGGCCCCGAGGGGGTGTTCACCGCCTCGGCCTATCCCGACGATATCCGCGGCGAGCGGGTGATCCATCTGGATCAATATACCGGCGCGGTGCTCTATGACGCCGGGCTGAACGATCTGGGCGCGCTGGGCTGGGCCGCCGAATGGGGGATCAGCATCCATATGGGGCAGGCCTGGGGCCTGGCCAATCAGATCGTCCTGCTGCTCGCCTGCGCGGCGATGGTGCTGCTGGCGGTCGCGGGCGCGGTGATGTGGTGGAAGCGCCGCCCCGCGGGGGCGCTTGGCGTGCCGCAGGTCCCGGGCGACTGGCGCATCCCGCGCACGCTGCTGGGGATGGCGGTCGTGGCGGGGGTGTTCTTCCCGCTCGTCGGCCTGTCGATGCTGCTTCTCGCGGCGGTCGAGGTCGCGGTGCATCTGCGCGGGCGCCGCGTCGCGCAGGCCTGAGGCCAATCCCTTTCGGTCACGCCCGGCACGGCCCGGGCGTGATCCCTGCCCCTCAGCCGCGCCGCCGCGGCACCCCGAAGAGAAACGCCGACAAGGCCACCGGCGGGATCGGCTTTTCCAGGATCTGCGCCCCCATCGCCGCGGCGCGGACCCGCAGCGCCTCGGAGCGGTCGGCGGTCACGATCCGCGCCGCCACATCGCCCAGCCGCGCACGCAGCGCCGCCAGCGTGTCGAGCCCGTCGATCCCCTCGCCCAGCTGATAGTCGATCAGGCAGACATCGGGCTCGACCCCGGTCGCCTCGATCAGCTCGAGCGCCTCTTCCCCCGAGGCCACGTCCAGCACCGACACCCCCCAGGTTTCGAGCAATTGCACCATGGCGCGCGACAGCTCCTCGTCATTCTCGACAAGGAGCGCCAGAAGATCGCTGGCCTCGGGATCGCGCGCGGCATCGCGCGGATCGGCCAGCTCGGCCTGCGCACTGGCCCCCGCCGCCGCCGCCAGCTCGATCGAGAAACACGACCCGCAGCCCGGCGCGCTGCGCAGACCCAAGGGGTGGCCGAGAAGCGCCGCCGCGCGCTCGACGATGGCCAGCCCAAGCCCCATCCCCTCAGAGGCCGAGGCCTGCCCCGCGACGCGGTGAAATTCGCGGAAGATCAGCTCCTGTTCCTCCTCGTCGATCCCGGGGCCCGTGTCGCGCACCTCGACGCGCCATTGCCCCCCGCGACGGCGCGCGGCCACATGGACCCGCCCCGCCGCCGTGTAGCGGATCGCATTCGAGATCAGGTTTTGCAGGATCCGCCGCAGATAGCTGCGGTCGGAAATCACCGTGGCCTCGGTCGGGCGGATCGTCAGCGCAAGCCCCTTGAGCGCGGCAAGCGGGGTGAATTCATCCAAGAGCTGGCGAAAGAGCGGCCCCAGCGCCAAGGGCCCCACATCGACCGCCGCGCGCCCCGATTCCAGCCGCGAAATATCGAGCAAAGCGCCCAAGATGCCCTCGACCGAGCCAAGCGCATTCTGCGCCTTGTCAAGCGTGCGCCGCGCCGCGCCCTCGGGCAAAGCATCATCGAGCGAGGCCAGATAGAGCTTCGCCGCCGAAAGCGGTTGCAACAGATCATGGCTCGCCGCCGCCACGAACCGCGCGCGCGAGGCATTCGCCCGTTCCGCGCGCGCCAGCGCATCTTCCAGCTCCAGCGTGCGCTCGGTCACGCGGGCCTCGAGCGTCTCATTGGCGCGGCTGAGTGCGGCAATCGCGCGCCGCTCGGGCGTCACATCGGCCAGCGACATCACGAAGCCGCCGTCGGGCAGCTCCTGGGCGAAGATGTCGTAGATCTGCCCGCCCTCGCGCGTCACCTCCATCTGGAAATTATCGCGCCGGCGCGCGCGTCGCACCCAATCGGCCAGCCGATAGGCGCTCAGGCCATTGGGAAAGTGGAACTGATCGCGCACCTGTTCCAGAAGCGTGTCGAAATGCATCCCCATCCGCAGCCGCCCGCGCGGCAGCGTCAGGAATTCGGCCAGCTTCTCGTTCCAGCCAAGCAGATGCAGCCGCGCGTCGAAGATGCAGACCCCAAGGCGCAGATGTTCGAGCGTGGCGCGCAGCACCGCCGCCTGATCGTCAAGCATCCGCCCCCGCTCGGCCCGTTCGGCGCGGATCAGATCGGTGACCTCGGTCTGCAGGATCACCGTGCCGCCATCGCGGGTGCGATGCTCGGAAACCTGCACCCAGCGATCCTCGCCCATCTGCTGGGTCAGGATGAAATGATGGCTGTCATGGCGGCTCGCGCGCATCGCGATCCAGTCGGCGCGGCTCATCCCCTCGGGCATGCCCAGATGCGCCGACGCGGCCGCGATCCGCAGGTAATCCTGAAACCGCAGCCCCGGCACCAGTTGATCGCGGATATCGGGCAGAAGCGCGTTGAAGCGCGAATTGCACAGCACCAGCACATCATTGGCATCGAAGAGGGCAAAGCCCTCCTGCACGGTCTCGATGGCGCTGGCGAGGTTCTGCCGCGTGGCCTCGGTCTCGCGGCTGGCATCGGCCAGACGTGCATTCGAGGCATTGAGCAGATCGAGCGCGCGTTCCAGATCGCGGGTGCGCTCGCGGACCTGATCCTCGAGCATGGCGGCGCGCTGGAACTGGGCAAAGGCCGCGCCGCGGTCCTCGGTCATCTCTTCGGCATGGCGAATGAGGGCGGCGGCAATGGTCAGGAGCTTCTCGTTTTGCCGCGCCAGACTGTCGCCCGGGTCGATCAGCGAGCGCGGATCGAGCGCATGCGAGGGCAGATCATCGGGGCCCGGCACGGTCAGATCGGCGCTCATTCACGGCCCGCCCCGGTCCCGCGCGGCGGATAGAAGGCAATGCCGGTCATCGTCTGGTTCACATGCATCGCGCCCATCTGTTCGCCATAGGTGGAAAAGCCGGTGACCCGGTGCCGCGCCAGAATATCCGAGACTGCCCGGCCGCGCTGGCGCGATTCCGCCTCGATCCGGCGAAAGACGCAATCAAAGCCGAGGATCGCCGAGGGCGTGCCCGAATGCGCCAGCGCCGCAAGCTCGGCATCCAGATGGCCCGCGATTTCCTGCGGGTCGGCCAGCGTCAAGACCAGCCCCTCGGCAATCGCGGCAAAGAAGCTCAGCGCGCCATCCGGCGCCACGCCCTGAATTGCGCGGGCATGGTGGCGCCCGCCCGCCCGCACCAGAACCGGATGCGCGGCAAAGACGGCCGGCGTCAGCGCCTCGGTCGGCAGCCC
>JACXUS010000570.1 GCA_014763785.1 Sphingomonadales bacterium
CGGCCGGATGGTGCACGTCCCCGAATGCGCCGCTTGGACCTGGGATGCACGGCCGTACCCATTCTTCCCGGCGCTGACCGACGTCTGGACGGACGGGGCGAACTGGCGGCTCGGGCACTGGCTGACCGGGCGGCTCGGCGCGGTATCTCTGGCGGCGCTGGTCCGGCACCTCTGCCTGCGCGCGGGCCTGCCCGAGGATCGCATCGACGTCACCGGCCTCTGGGGCGCGGTCGAGGGCTACGCCATCGGCGTGCTGGAGAGCCCGCGTGCCTCGATCACAACGCTGTCGCGGCATTTCGGCTTCGACGCGGTGGAGACCGAGGGCGTGATCCGCTTCGTCATGCGCGGCCGGGCGTCCGCCGCCACCCTCGCGCCCGACGATCTGGTCGCCGCCCGCGAAGGCGACGTGCTGGAACTGACGCGCGGCCAGGAGACCGAACTGCCACAGGCCCTGAAATGGCAGGTCGCCCGCGCCGACGAGGATTACGAGGCCGCACAGGTCGAGGCCCGGCGCATCACCGTCGACACCACGCGGATTGCCTCGGAGTCCTTCCCGATGGCGGTGCCGCCCGAGGAGGCCGAGCGCCGCTGCCGCCGCGCGCTGATGGAGGCGTGGGTGGGGCGCGAGACGGCGGCGTTCCGACTGCCGCCCTCGCGCCTCTCGCTCGATCCGGCGGACGTCGTCACACTCGCCCATGACGGTCGCGCCGTCCCGCTGCGGTTCGTCTCCATCGCCGATGCCGATGCTCGAGGTGTCGAAGCAGTCCGCCAGGATCGCGAGGCCTACGATCTGCCGCCCGGTGCGCCGCGACCCTCGGCGCTCTCGCAGGCCGTCGTGTTCGGCGCGCCCGAGGCGGTGCTGCTCGACCTGCCGCAGCTGACCGAGGACCAGCCCGCGCACCGGCCGATGGTCGCCGCGCACGCCGTTCCTTGGCCCGGCGAGATGGCGGTGTTCCGCAGCCCCTCGACCGACGGCTTCGAACTGCTCACCAGCTTCGGGACGCGGGCCCGGATCGGCGCGCTGGTCTCGGACTTC
>JACXUS010000237.1 GCA_014763785.1 Sphingomonadales bacterium
GCATCGCCATAGCTGCGGCGCAGGCCCCCGCCGCGGGCCTGCGCCGCAGCTATGGCGATGCCGCGCTGAACGATGGCGGGCAGATGATCGACATGAGCCGGATGAACCGGCTGCTGGCCTTCGACCCGGAAACCGGCGATCTAACGGTCGAGGCGGGCGCGCGCATCGGCGAGATCGCCGCGCTGATGGCGCCGCGCGGCTGGCTGCCGCCGGTGATGCCCGGCACCGGCTTTGCCACGGTGGGCGGCTGCATCGGGCAGGATGTGCATGGCAAGAACCACCATGTTGCGGGCAGTTTCGGCGCGCATGTGACCGCGATTGACCTCATTCAGCCCGGCGGCCGCGTGACCACGCGCCCGGGCGAGGCGCTCTTCCGCGCAACTTGCGGCGGGCTCGGCCAGACCGGGCTGATCGCCAGCGCCACGATCCGGCTGAAGCGCGTGCCCGGCGATATCATGCTGGTGACCGAACAACGCGCGCGGAACTGGAACGAGCATCTCGCGCTCCTCGACGGATCGCAGGCCAGCTATTGCGTCGGCTGGATCGACGCCACCGCCACCGGCCCCGCAATGGGCCGCGGCATCGTTGAAGAGGGCGAGCCCGCCCGCGGCATCGTCAAGCGCCGCGGCCGCACAAGCCGGGTGCCGCTGGATGCGCCGCATTTCGCGCTGGCCGCACCGATCGTCTATGCCTTCAACTGGGCCTATTACCACCGGGTCCCGGCGCGCGGCCGTTCGGTTGCGCGGCCCTTGGGCGATTTCTTCTTCCCGCTCGACCGCATCCACGACTGGAACCGGCTCTATGGCCAGCGCGGCTTCCATCAGTTCCAATGCGTCGTGCCGCTGGCCGCGGCGCCCGCGTTGCACGACATGCTGGCCGAGATTGCCGCAAGCGGCCTCGCCTCGCCGCTCGCGGTCCTCAAACGCATGGGCCCGGGCCGCGCAGGCCATCTGAGCTTCCCGATGGAGGGCTATACGCTCGCCATCGACTTCCCCAACCGCGAGGCCGCGCGCGCCCTGATCGCCCGGCTCGAGGATCGCACCGCAGAGGCCGGCGGGCGGCTTTATTTCGCCAAGGACAGCCTCGCCCGCGGCGCACAGATCCGCGCCATGTATCCCGAATTGCCCGATTGGCAGGAGATCGTCGCTGACATCGACCCCGAGGGGCGCCTGACGACTGATCTGATCCGCCGCCTGAACCTGAGGAGCGCAAGATGACAACCACCTGGATCGTTCTGGGGGCCACCTCGGCCATGGCTCGGCCCCTGATCCGCGCGCTGGCGACCAAGGGCGCCACGATCTATCTGGCGGGCCGCGATATGGACGCGCTGGAAACCCTCGCCACCGATTGCCGGATTGCGGGCGCCCCCGAGGCCCATGCGGTGAAATTCGACGCGCGCGACGCTTCGAATTACGCCGAGATCGTGCATAGCCTCGCCGCAACTGAGGGCACGCTGAACGCGATCAGCTTCGTGGGCTCGATGCCCGAGCAATACGAGATCGACGCGAGCCCCGATCTGATCGCGGACGTGGTGATGGACAGCATGACCGGCCCCGCCACCTTCCTCACCCGCCTCGCCCCGGTGATGGAGGCGCGCGGCACGGGCGTCATCGTCGGCATCTCCTCGGTTGCGGGCGATCGCGGACGGCTCGGCAATTATGTCTATGGCGCCGCCAAGGCCGCGTTTTCCACCTACCTCTCGGGGCTGCGCAACCGGCTCGGCCGTGCCGGCGTGCATGTGATGACGGTGAAACCGGGCCCGGTCGACACCCCGATGACCTTCGGCAAGAAAATTCCCTTCATGACCACGCCCGAGGCGGTCGCCAAGGATATCCTGCGCGGCATCGAAAAACGGCGCAACGTGATCTATACCGCGCCGATCTGGCGGCTGGTGATGGCGGTGATCACCCATATCCCGGAACCGATCTTCAAGAAGATGTCGTTCTGAGCCCACCCCCGGCGCGCCCGGCCCCGGCTGCGGACGCTCCGCGGGGAGTATTTTTTCCAAGAAGAAGCCGAAAGTCGTCTGCTTTCATCTTGCCGGAAATATCCCACGGGGGTCCGGGGGTGTGAAACCCCCGGCGTCTGGCCTCAGGCGCCGAACCACTGCGCCCAGAGACCCGCCGCCCAGAACATCAGGCTGAGCGTCATCATCAGCACGCCAAGGCCGAGCTTGTCCTTCAGCGCGAAGACGATCGGGTCGTAATCCTGCTTGCCGAACCAGCCGAGCATGACCATCCGCACCAGCCAAAACCCCATCGGCAGCATCGCCACCCACATCAGCCAGACATCGGGGTAAAGCATCCGCCCCTGATCGCTGACCGAATAGAGAAAGAAGATCACCAGCGCGCCAAAGACCCCGATGCCCGCGACATTCAGCAGGTCGCCGCGGTCGGGGCGGCCATAGCCGCGGCCCGGCAGACGCTCGTCATTGGTGGCCAGCGTGAGTTCAGTCAGGCGCTTGACGCAGCCCAGCGCAATGAACACCGGGAAGATGAAGATCAGCATATAGACCGACACATCAACCTGCCCCGCCGCCGCCCCCGCCACCACGCGGATCGTATAGAGCGCGGCGAGCGTCGCAATATCGACCCAGCGCATCCGCTTGAGTTTCAGCGAATAGGCGAGCGAGGTGATCATATAGAGCACCACGACGCCAAGGAATCCCGCGTTCAGCGCCGCGGCGATCCCCAGCGCCGCCAGTGCCAGCCCGACGAAGGCGATCATGCCGACCCGGATCGGCACCTCGCCGCTGGCAAAGGGGCGGCGGCATTTCGTCGGGTGCAGCCGGTCGGCCTCGAGGTCAAGCAGATCGTTGACGATATAGATCGACGACGCGGCGAAGGAAAACGCCACCATGCCCAGCAGAATCGGCCCCAGCGTCGCCAGATCGAAGCGATGCGCGGCAATCAGCGGCAGGATCAGCAGGATGTTCTTGACCCATTGATGCGGCCGGATCGCCTTCCACAGCCGCCCCAAAGCCCAGCCGCCCGGCAGGTTGACCACGTTCTTGCCCTGCGCGGCCAGACCCCGCGCCGCGGGCACATCGCCCACCACCAGCGCATTTTCCGCCTCGGCCCAGATCGGCAGATCGGCCGCCTCGTTGCCCGCGTAATCGAAGCCCTCGCGGCCATAGGCCTCGACCAGCGCCGCGGCCTTGCGCGCGCCCTTCAGGTTCGTCACCCCATCCGAGGCAAACACCCGCGGCGAGAAGCCATAATGCGCCGCCAGCGCGCGGACCTGCCCCTGATCCGAGGCCGAGGCCAGCACCACCTCGCGCCCGTCGCGCGCCGATTCGAGCGCGAGCTCCGCCAGGGCCGGATTGACCGGCATCAGATCGAGCCGCAGCCCCGCAATCGCGGCCAGCTCCGCCTTCAGCCCCGCACGGTCGCGAAACCGCGTGACACAGGCGCGCAAAGTCGCAATCGGATCGCGGCCAAGCCCGGCCCAGAACGCCTCAAAGAGCAGATCGGTCTTCAGGAACGTCCCGTCGACGTCCAGCACCAGCGGCTTCGGATCGGCCATACTCATCCTTTCACGGCAAAGACGCAGCCATCGGTGACCAGCTCGGGCGGGGTCAGGCACAGCCCCCGCGCCACGCTCCAGGCGGCCAGCACCTTGGGCACATAGTCGCGCGTCTCGGCATAGGGCGGCACGCCGCCGTTGTTCTTGACCGCATTCTCGCCCGCGTTATAGGCGGCGAGCACCATCAGCGGGTCGCGGTCGAATTCCTTCATCAGCCAGTTCAGATAGGCCACGCCGCCCTTGATATTCTGCCCCGGATCAGTGCTGTCGGCGACGTTGAAGCGATCCGCCGTGGCCGGGATCAGCTGCATCAGCCCGACGGCGCCCGCATACGAGACGGCATCCGCGCGCCCGCCCGATTCGGTCGAGATCACCGCCAGAACCAGCGCGGGCGAGACCTCGGTGCCGATCGTCGCGGCGAGGATCTCGCGGCCATGCGCCTCGGCGATCTGCTGCAGCCGCTCAAGCCGGGGCGCCGAGACGGCCTTGCCCCCCGGCCCCAGCGTCAGCGCGGCCTGCGCGGTGGTGAAGCGGTTCGCGCGCTCCCCCAGCTTGGGCGAGACCAGATCCCAATACCACGCATAAGAGGCCTTGGCCGCGCTGTCCTTAGCGCCGCCGCCATCGGGGACGCGGGTGACCGGGGTGAAGGGTTGGGCGGCCTTGGCGGCAAGCGCGGCGCGTTGCTCCTCGGGGTCGATCTGGATCGTCAGGAACCGCTTCTGGCCGGGCGCCGGGGGCAAGACGCGCTTGGGCTCGAAGTAATGCACCGTCGGGGTTTGCACCACGGTGGGCGTGCGGACGATGCTGTCCGCGTCCGCCATGCCCGCCCACAGGGCCGCACCCATCGTTACTGCCACCGTCATGCCGCGCATTTGCGCTGTCCTGCTCTGCCGCGGGGTCTTTGCCCCTTTGCGCCCATATTCGCGAAAATCGCGCGAAAATCCAGCCCGGCGGCAGATTCTGCCCATCTGGGCGCCGGATTCGGGCCAAGGAGCCACAGTTCGCCCCGATAGTGCCCCGCGGCGTGGTGTAGGAGCGCCGACCCTCGGAGAGGTCAGGGCTTGATCAGGTGGCCACGGCGGGCAGCCTGACGGTTGGATTGTCG
>JACXUS010000571.1 GCA_014763785.1 Sphingomonadales bacterium
AGATTGGACATCTGTGGGTGCGCAGCCCGCTTTTGTTCGATCGCTATATATGCGGCGGCGGTGAGGAAGTGCGCTGGCAGGAAGGTTGGCTGACCATCGGCGACCGGGGCTGGCTTGATGAGGCGGGCAATCTCTATCTCTCGGGCCGCGACAAGCGGATGATCAACAGCTCCGGCCTCAATATCTTTCCCGAAGAGGTGGAGAAGGTGCTGCGCGCCGTGCCCGGGGTAACGGCTACCGCAGTCTTCGGTGTGCCCGACCGTCTGCGCGGGCAGAGACTGGTGGCCGCCATCTGGCCGGATCCCGAGGCTGCCGGAAATCTGAAGGACGGCGGCCTGCTGCGGCGCACCGTGCTAACAGCCCTTGGCCGTGCCCGTTGTCCGCGCGCCTTTCTCCTGTTCGAGGCCTTTCCCCTGACGCCGGGCGGCAAGATGGATCTTCCGGCGCTGGAACAGGCCGTCCATGCCCGGCTGAAGACGAGGTGAGGCCATGACCGGCACAACGGCGCATGACCCTGTGCTTGTGGCCGCCCGGCGCTCGCCCGTGGCCCCGCGCGGGGGCGCCTTTGCGCGGCTGGATCTGGCGCAACTGGGCGCGCCTGTGCTGCAGGCAGCCCTCGCGGATGCCGGGCTTCCCATTGAGGCTGTCAGCGAGGTGATCCTTGGCAATGCGCTGGGCGCGGGCGGCAATCCTGCCCGGCTGGTGGCCCTGGCCGCGGGCCTGCCGCAAACCGTCAGCGCCATGACCGTGGACCGGCAATGCTGCTCCGGCCTTGATGCGGTGATCCTCGCGGCTCGCGCCATCCGGGCCGGGGAGGCGGATGTGATCATTGCGGGCGGCGTTGAAAGCTTTTCCCGCGCGCCGGTCCGCATGCACCGCCCGCTGCAGAAGGGCGGCGCGCCTGTTGCCTATGAACGCCCGGCCTTTGCGCCGCCGCCATTCCCGGATCCGGATCCGGCAGAGGCCGCAGCCAGGCTGGCGCTGCATATGCAGATCAGCCGTGAGGCGCAGGAAGCCTATGCCCGTGCCAGC
>JACXUS010000034.1 GCA_014763785.1 Sphingomonadales bacterium
CCTGCCCCCAATCCGCAGCGGGCACCAGAAGCGCGGCATAGACCGAGGCCAGCGCCACCGCGATTGGCAGAAAGATCGCCCGCGTGCCCGCGCGTTCCTCACCGCGATGCAGCACGAAGCGCAGCCCCCAGGCCAAGAGGCCCAGCGGCGCCAGCCACGCGCCCCGCCCGACGATCACGAAGAGCGGCGAGGCGATCCCCGCCCCGAGCCGCCCCAGCCAGTTCTGCACCGGCTGATCCGAGGCCGCCATCCAGCTCGGATCCTCGGGCGCATAAGAGGCCAGCATCATCGCCACCAGCACGCCTGCGACGATCAGCCCGGTGCCCAGCAGCTCCTTGCCGCGCCGCTCCAGCGCGGCTTGCGTGTTCTGGTCCAGCAGCGGATCGCGTTGTCGTGCCTGATAGGATGCCATGCTCAACCGTCCTCAATAGAGGCAGTCGCGGAGCATCGTGAGCCCGCGCTGCGTTTCTTCTTTTGGGGCGACCAAGGCCACCCGAATATAACCGGCGCCGGGGTTCTGGCCCCCGGTCTCGCGCGCGAGATAGGCGCCGGGCAGAACCCGCACCCCGGTCTCGCGCCACAATTTCAGCGCGGCCGCCTCGCCATCGGGCACCGGCAGCCACAGGAAGAACCCGCCCTCGGGCAGGCGGAAGCTGTTGACGCCGCTGAAGATCTCCGCGGCCATCGCATATTTTTCCGCATAGAGGCGGCGGTTCTCCTCGACATGCGTCTCGTCGGCCCAGGCGCGTTCCGACACGCGCTGGATCGGCTGCGGCAGCGGTGCCCCGGCATAGGCGCGCAGCTGGCGGATGCGGCGGATGCTTTCGGGCCCGCCCGCGCAGAACCCGGACCGCAGCCCCGGCAGGTTCGAGCGTTTCGAGAGCGAATGGAAGATCACGACCCGCTCGGGATCGGCGCCGACCTCGGCCGCGACCTGCAGCGCACCGGGCGGCGGCGCGAGGTGCCAGATCTCGGAATAGCATTCGTCGGCGAAGATCTGGAAATCGTGCTTTTCCGCCAGCGCGAGGAGCCGCGCGAGGTAATCGCGCCCGGCGACGGCGCCCTGAGGGTTCGCGGGCGAGCAGAGATAGGCGATCGCGGTGCGGTCGAGCACCTCGGGCGGCAGCGCCTCGTAATCGGGCAGGAAGCCGGTCTCCTCGGTCGCGGGCACGAAGACGGCCTCGGCGCCGACGGTCGCGGCCGCCACGGCATAGACCTGATAGAACGGGTTCGGGATCAGAATGACCGGCTGCTTGCCGTTTTTCGTCTCGGGGCAGAGCGCGATGGCGGCGTTGAACAGCCCCTCGCGCGTGCCGTTCAGCGCCATGATCTGCGCGCCCGGCACGGTGACGCCATAGCGCCGCCCGAGCCAGCCCGAGATCGCGCCGAGCAGCTCGGGCGTGCCGTCATTGGCCGGATATTTCCCAAATTCGCCAATGCTTTGCGCCAGAACCTCGGCGACGAAGGCGGGCATCGGGTGCTTCGGCTCGCCAATCGACATGGCAATCGGCTCGCCTCCCGCGGGATACGAGTCGAGCAGCGTCCGCAGCCGCGGAAACGCATATTCGGGCAGGTTCGAGAACCGCTCGGGAAACGCCATCTGTGCCTCATCTCGGGGTCTGATTGCCCCGTTTGCCCCGAAGTTACAAAAGCGCGCGGCCCGCGTCCAGAAAAAGCACACGGGCCCGGGGCGGTCCTACCACAGATTGTGGCATTTCAGCCAAGCGCCACCTCGGCTGCGCGGCCAAGGCGCAACAGCCGGTCCTCGGCGCCGGGGGCGGCCATCAGGCTGATCCCGGTCATCGGCACGCCGGTGGGCAGGGTCAGCGCGCAAAGGCCGAAGATATTGCCGATGCGGGTATTGCGCAGGGCAAGCAGGTTTTCGCTCTCGAAATAGGCGCGATCGGACAGGAGCCGCGCGGCATCGGGCGGCAGGATCGGCGCGGTCGGCACCAGCACGGCATCATAGTCCGCGGTGGCGGCCATATAGGCCGCGCGATGGGCCGCCAGCGCCTCCCATGCGGCGACGTAATCGGCGGCGAGCGCCTTGGCCCCGCCGCGGAACCGTTCCAGGATCAGCGGATACATCTTGCCGGGATTGGCCTCGATCACGTCCTTCCAGATCCCGTAAGCCTCTGGCGCGAATAGAATTCCCGACAGATCCATCGCCGGGGTCACCATTGGCAGGGCGCGCGCCTCGATCACCGCGCCTGCCCGCTCCAGCGCCGCCACGGCGCGCTCGAAGCCCTGCACAGGTGCCGCGCGTGTGCCCTCGAAGGGCAGCCCTTCGAGCAGCAGAAGCCGCGCGCCCGTGAGCGTCGCGCCGCGCAGATCGGGCGCGCGGCGCCCCTCGATCAGCGCCAGCACCTCGGCGCAATCCTCGACCGTGCGGGCGAGCGGCCCGACCGTATCGAAGCGGTTGCAGAGCGGCACCACCCCGCGCGTCGAGACCCGGCCATGCGTCGTCTTCAGCCCGACGATATCGTTCCATGCGGACGGAATGCGCACCGACCCGCCGGTGTCCGAGCCGACCGCCGCGGCACAGAGCCCGCGCGCCACCGACACCGCCGCGCCCGAACTGGACCCGCCCGGCGCCAGATCGCGATTGAGCGCATTCGGCGGCGTCGCGGTCATCGGGTTGACGCCAAGGCCGCTGAAGGCCAGCTCGGTCATATGGGTCTTGCCCAGACAGACCGCGCCGCCGAGCGTCGCCTGCGCCAGCACCTCGGCATCGGCCGCGGGCACCCGTCCGGCCAGCAGGCGCGAGCCCGCCTCGGTCGCAACACCCGCGCTGTCGAAAAGATCCTTCCAGCTCAGCGCGACGCCATCGAGCAGGCCGCGCCGCACACCGGCCCGGGCCCGGGCGCGCGCGGCCATCGCCTCGGCGCGGGCGCGGTCGGGCGTGAGGCGCGCATAGATATCGGGGGCGGCGCTGGCGGCGGCCAGATAGGCCTCGGTCATCTCGACCGGGCAGAGCTTGCCCGCCCCGATCGCGCGCCCCTGTTCGACCGCGCTTGCCATCAGATCCATCGCCACCCTCCGTTTTGACGCAGGCTAGCGACAGCGGCGCGCATGGACAATCCCGCGCGGCGGCGCATATTGGGCGCATGAAACACGATTCCGATGTCATCATTGCAGGCGGCGGGCTCAACGGCCCCGCGCTTGCCCTTGCGCTGGCGCAGGCCGGCCTGACCGTCACCGTGGTCGATGCGGCCCCCGCGCGGGCCCGCGCCGAGGATGCCTTCGACGGGCGCGCCTATGCGCTGGCGATCGCCTCGCAGAAGCTCTTGGCGGCGGTAGGCGTCTGGCCTGCGGTGGCGGGCCATGCGCAGAAGATGATGGAAGTGAAGGCCAGCGACGGCCGCCCCGGCGAGGGGGCCGCGCCGTTCTTCCTGCATTTCGACAGCCGCGAGCTGGACCAGAGCCCGGTGGGCTACATGCTCGAGGATCGCTTCCTTTATCGCGCTTTCCTTGACGCGATGCAGGCCGCACCCGGGATCACGCTGATCGCCGAAACGCAGGTCGTGGCGCAGGCGCCGGGGCCGGGCGGCATCGCGGTGACGCTCTCGGATGGCCGGGTGCTGGGCGCGCGACTGCTGGTCGGTGCGGACGGCCGCCGCTCGGGTGTGGCCGAGCGCGCGGGCATCACGCGCGAGGGTTGGGGCTATGGCCAGACCGCCTTGGTCGCCGCCATCGACCATGCGCTGCCGCATAACGGGATCGCGCATCAGTTCTTCATGCCCACGGGGCCCCTGGCGATCCTGCCGCTGCCCGGCAATCGCAGCTCGATCGTCTGGTCGGAAACCGATGAAAACGCCCGCACCATCGCCGCGCTGTCGGATGCCGATTTCCTCGCCGTGCTGCGCCCGCGGTTCGGCGATTTTCTGGGCGAGATTTCCTTGGCCGGGCCGCGGTTCTCCTATCCGCTGAACCTGACGCTGGCGCGGGCCTATGCCGCGCCGCGGGTCGCGCTGATCGGGGATGCGGCGCATGGGGTGCATCCGATTGCCGGGCAAGGGCTTAATCTGGGCCTGCGCGATGTAGCGGCGCTTGCCGAAACGCTGGTCGAGGCGGGGCGGCGGGGCGAGGATATCGGCGCGCTCGACGTGCTCGAACGCTATCAGGGCTGGCGGCGGTTCGATTCGACCTCGCTTGCGCTTGGCATGGACAGCGTCAACAAGCTCTTTTCCAACGACAATCCGCTGCTGCGCGCGGGGCGCGATCTGGGCATGGGGATCGTGCAGGCGCTGGGGCCGCTGCGGCGCGGCTTCATGCGGCAGGCGGCGGGCCTTGGCGGGCCGCAGCCGCGGCTGTTGCAGGGCCGGCCGCTCTGAGGCGCTAGCGGATCACGCCGCCGGTATAGGCATATTCGGCGGGGGAATAGGGTTCCTCGCCGGTCCACAGGCTCGGATGGGCCGCGGCGGGTGCGCTGGCCGTCGGCACGGCGGCGGGCGTATCGGCGGGCGAGACGAAGATCGGCGCGCAGCCGGCAAGGGACAGCATCAGCGCAAGAACAGAGGCGGTTTTCATGGCGCCCTCCTGACGTTCAATGCCGGTATTTTACGCCTGATTAACCGCGAAATCCAGCCGATCCGTCACCGGGTCAGTCGAGGCTGCGCGCCTCATCGGCCAGCATGATCGGAATGCCGCCGCGGATCGGAAAGGCCAGCCCCGCCGCGCGCGAGATCAGCTCCTGTGCCTCGGCATCATAGGCCAGCGGCGCCTGCGTCAGCGGGCAGACCAGCCCTTCGAGCATCCGCCGGTCAAACAGCGCGCGCGGTCCACGGTCGGGCAGCTCGCTCATTGCAGCGGCTCCTCGGGGCCGCCGCAGCCATGCAGCGCGAATTCCATCAGCGTGATCAGCGTCTCGCGCCGGGTCTCGAGGCTCGGCGCCTCGAGCAGCGCCTGCTTGTCCTCGGGGTCGAGCGGCAGAAGCATCGAGAGCGAGTTGATCAGGAGCTCATCCTCGGCATCGGTCAGCGAATCCCAATCGGTATCCAGCCCCTGCGCCACCAGATAGCGCCCGAGCAGGTCCATGAACCGCGCCCGCGAGAAGCCCGGGTCCTGTTCGGCGCGGCCCATGTCGCGCTCGAAATCCGCCCATTGCACCTCGGCGCGCAGATAGGGGGTGAAGCCGCCGATCTCGCGCATCAGGCGGAAGCGCGAGATGCCCGACAGGGTGATCATGTAACGCCCGTCCTCGGTCTCGGAAAAGCCGGTGAGCCGCCCGGCGCAGCCGATGGTATTGAGCGCATTGCCCCCGCCGCGGCATTTGCAGGGCTGGATCATGCCGATCAGCCGGTGCCGCGTCTTCAGACAATCCTCGATCATCTGCAGATAGCGCGGTTCGAAAATATGCAGCGGCAAGCGCCCCCGCGGTAGCAGAAGCGCCCCGGTAAGCGGGAACAGCGGGATCGACTCGGGCAGATCGCAGGGTTTGAACATGGCGATCACATAGCGCGGGCGTCAGATCAGGCAAATATCATCGACGACAGGCGGCGGCGGCCCTTGGCGGCAATCGGATCGTTGGGCTTGAGCGCGTCGAAAATGGTGAAGAGCTGGGTCTTGGCGGCGCCCTCGTTCCACTCGCGGTCGCGGCGGAACAGTTCAAGGAGCTGATCGACCGCCTCTTCGACCTGACCCGCGGCATGCAGCGCCAGCGCATAGTCGAAGCGCGCCTGATGGTTCGCGGGATCGGCCTCGATCTGGGCGCGCAGCTCGTCGAGCGGACCGGCCTCGGCGGCCTGTTTGGCCAGCGCGAGCTGCGCGCGGGCGGCCTCGACCGGGGCCGAAGTCGCGATCTTGGCGGGGACACCGGCAAGGAAGCTTTCCGCCTGCGCCAGATCGCCCAGCGCCAGATGCGCGCGGATCAGGCCCGAATAGGCCTCGGCATTCTCGGGCTCTTCGCCGAGGATCGCGGCGAAGGTCTCGGCGGCATCGACCGCGGCGCCCTCGGCCAGCATCTCTTCGGCCGCGGCCAGCGCATCGGCCAGACCGCCATCGCCCGCCAGCGCGGCGAGCTTCTCGACGAATTTCTTCACCTCGGACGCGGGCAGCGCGCCTTGGAACATGTCAACCGGGCGGCCCTGAAAGAAGGCCACGACCGTCGGGATCGACTGCAGCGGCAGCCCCTGTTGCGCCAGCGCCTGCGCCAGCCGCTGGTTGTCATCGACATTGATCTTGGCCATCACGACCTTGCCCTTGGCAGCCGCCACGGCCGCTTCCAGCGCCGGGCCAAGCTGACGGCAGGGGCCGCACCACGGCGCCCAGAAATCGACGATCACCGGAACGGTCATCGACTTGTCGACGACCTCGGCCATGAAATTGGCTTCGGTCACATCCTTGACGAGGTCGGTCGGGGCGGATTGCGCGTCGCTTGCAAACATGGGTTCATCCTCACGGGTATCGTGCCCGGCGCGGGCTGGCCGGGGCATCTGTGCTCGCCCCTATATGCGCCCAAGGCGCGCCCGCGCCAAGGGCCGGGCGGGGGTTACAGATCAAAAGTCGCGAAGACCGGCGCATGATCAGAGGGCTGCTCCCAGCCCCGCGCGGCGCGCAGCACACGCGAGCCATGCGCGGCGTTCGAGATATCGGGCGTGGCCCAGATATGATCCAGCCGCCGCCCCTTGTCAGCTGCATCCCAATCGGGCGAGCGATAGGACCACCACGAATAAAGCTGCCCCTGCGGAATATCGGCGCGGGTCACATCGACCCAGTTGCCCGCGTCCTGGGTCTGGGCCAGATGCTCGACCTCGACCGGGGTGTGGCTCACGATCTTCAACAGCGCCTTGTGGTTCCAGACGTCATCCTCGCGCGGGGCGATGTTGAGATCGCCCACAAGGATCGCGCGCTCGGGCCGGGCGGCGTGGAAATCGTCGCGCATATGGGTCAGGAAATCGAGCTTCTGGCCGAATTTCACATTGGCCTCTCGGTCGGGGATATCGCCGCCCGCGGGCACATAGAAATTATGGATGGTCACGCCGTTCTCCAGCCGCCCGGCGATGTGGCGGGCATGGCCGAGGTTCGCGAAATCGCCCGCAGAAACCTCGGTGATCGGCATCTTCGACAGGATCGCGACGCCGTTGTAGCCCTTCTGCCCGCGGGCGACCATGTGGCGATAACCCAGCGCGTGAAAGGCCTCCAGCGGGATCTTCTCGACCGGGCTCTTGCATTCCTGCAGGCAAAGCACGTCGGGCGCTTCCTCCTGCATCAGCTTGCACACGAGCGCCTCGCGCAGGCGGACCGAGTTGATGTTCCAAGTGGCGAGGGTAAAGGTCATGGCGGTCTCCTGTGGCGCGGCGCGATACTGGCGCGCGCCGCGGCCAAGAGCAACCCGAAGCCTGCGGTTTCGCGCGCCCCGTTCGCGCCCTCAGCCGCCGCCGATCAGCGCCCCCGCAGCAAAGACCAGCGCGCCACCGATCACCACCTGCGTCACCGCCCGCAGGATCGGGGTCTCCATGAACTTGTTCTGGATCCAGGCAATCGCCCACAGCTCGACAAAGACGATGATCATGGCGATCACCGTCGCGGTCCAGAAATCGGGGATCAGATAGGGCAGCGCATGGCCAAGCCCGCCGACCGTCGTCATCACCCCCGAGGCAATCCCGCGCTTGAGCGGCGAGCCCCGACCCGAGATGACGCCATCGTCATGCGCGGCCTCGGTGAAGCCCATCGAGATGCCCGCCCCGGTCGCCGCCGCCAGCCCCACCAGCAGCGTGGTATGGGTATCCTGCGTGGCAAAGGCGGTGGCGAAGATCGGCGCCAGCGTCGAGACAGAGCCATCCATCAGCCCGGCAAGCCCCGGCTGCACCCAGGTCAGGATGAATTGCCGATGCGCGGCGCGATCCTCGTCGCCGCGGGCCTCTTCGGTCAGGTTCGCGGCCTCGAGCTCCTGCGCGCGGGTCTCGTGGCCCTTTTCGGCCGCGGCCAGATCGCCCAGCAGCTTGCGGGTCGCCGCATCCTGCGTGCGCGCGGCGGCGGCCAGATAGAAGTTTTCGGCGTCGCGCTCCATCGTTTGGGCCTCGGCGCGGATCGCCGCAAGCGTCAGGTTCTGCGCCAGCCAGACCGGCTTGCGCGCATAAAAGCCCGCGACATGCTCGCGCCGGATCAGCGGGATCATCTCGCCAAAGCGCGCGCGGTGCCGCTCGATCAGCATCTGGCGGTGGCCGTCCTCTTCCGCGGCCATGCCGTCGAAGACCGCGGCGCTGGCCGGATAATCGGCCCGCAGATGCTCGGCATATTGGCGATAGATGCGGGCGTCATCTTCTTCGGAGGAAATCGCAAGCGCGAGCACCTCCTGTTCGGACAGATCCGAGAAGCGGCGGCGAGAGGCGAAACCGGGGATCATGGTGGCCCTTTCTTGGAATGATTCTAAATTACACCCGCGCGACCGGGTTGCAACGCAAATTTGTGAACCGATCGGTTCATTCTGCACTTGCAAAACTGAACGACTCGGTTCATATTATCAACTGAACGAAACGGTTCACTATTGAGGTTGATCATGAAACGCATCGCTCTTGGGTTCGTCCTTGCCACGCTGACGGCTGTCCCGGTTCTTGCCGACAGCTATGCGATCACCCTGCCCCGGCTCGACTTCCCGAGCCAAGGCGCAGCAGTGACGCAGGGCTGCAATACGCTGGTTCAGACCTGCCGCTGATCGGCGCCCAGATGCGCCGTGCCGCGGGCTGCGGCCAGCTGCATCTGCCGTTCGCGTTCGCGAAACCGGGCGCGGTCGGCCTCGGAATACTCATCCCGGCAGTGATGGCATGACACGCCCGGCTCATAATCCGGGTGGGTCAGATCGGCGGGCGCGAGCGGCCGGCGGCAGGCGTGGCAGGTGGTGTAGTCCCCCGGCACGAGGCCGTGACGCAGGCTGACGCGCCCGTCGAAGACATAGCATTCGCCCTGCCAGAGGCTCTCGGCCTGCGGCACCTCTTCGAGATATTTCAGGATGCCGCCCTGCAGGTGATAGACCTGCTCGACGCCCTGCGAGAGCAGGTAATTCGTGGATTTCTCGCAGCGGATGCCGCCGGTGCAGAACATCGCGACGCGCTTGTTGTGAAAGCGCGCGGCGTTTTCGGCCCACCACTGGGGAAATTCGCGAAAGCTGCGGGTGCCCGGGTCGATGGCGCCCTGAAAGGTGCCGATCGCCACCTCGTAATCGTTGCGGGTGTCGATCACCACCACATCGGGTTCGGAAATCAGCGCGTTCCAGTCGGTGGGCGCGACGTAATGGCCGACGGCGGCGCGCGGGTCCACGTCGGGCTGGCCCATGGTCACGATCTCGGCCTTCAGCCGCACCTTCATCCGGCCGAAGGGCATGGTTTCGGCCGCGCTTTCCTTCCACACCAGTTCCGCGCAGCCCGGCAGCGCCCGGATATGCGCCAGCACCGCATCGATCCCCGCGCGGGGCCCGGCGATGGTGCCGTTGATCCCCTCGCGCGCCAGCAAGAGCGTGCCCTTGACCCCCTGCCCGCAGGCAATCGCGGCCAAAGGCCCGCGCAGGGCGGCAGGGTCTTCGAAGCGGGTGAAGTGATAAAGCGCGGCAACGGTGAACATGATCCCCGTCTAGTCCCGCGCCCGGCCCCCCGCAAGCGCGATTGACCCCGCGGGCCCGGCGCCCTACCCATTGTGGCAAGACAGGAGGGTTGCCATGACCGATGCCACCGAAGCGCTGATCGTGATCGACGTGCAGGTCGATTTCTGCCCCGGCGGGGCGCTGGCCGTGGCGGGCGGCGACGAGATCGTGCCGCGGATCAATGCGCTGATGCAGGAATTTCCGGTGACCGTGCTCACGCAGGACTGGCACCCCGAGGATCACGCCTCCTTTGCCGACAACCACCCCGGCGCGGCGCCGTTTTCGCAGGTGGAGATGCCCTATGGGCCGCAGACGCTCTGGCCCGCGCATTGCATCTGGGGCAGCCCCGGGGCGGCTTTTCACCCGAAGCTTGCCATCGACCCGGCCGATCTGATCATTCGCAAGGGCTTCCGGTCCCAGATCGACAGCTATTCCGCGTTTTTCGAAAATGACCACACCACCCCCACGGGGCTTGCGGGCTATCTGCGCGAACGCGGCATCACCGATCTGACCTTCGTCGGCCTCGCGCTGGATTTCTGCGTGGCGTGGTCGGCGATGGATGCCGCCAAGCTTGGCTTCAACGCCCGCGTGCTTGAGGGCGCCTGCCGGGCGATTGACCTGAACGGCTCGCTCGCCGCTGCCCGCGATGCGATGCGCGCCGCGGGCGTCACCCTCGCCCAATGAGCTGGAGCCCCGAGATGGTCGATATCGCCACCCGCGTCTATAACCACAAATGGCAGATCGACCCGATCGTGCGATCCCTGATCGATACCGATTTCTACAAGCTCCTGATGTGCCAATCGGTGTTTCGCAACCGCCGCGACACGCGCGTCACCTTCAGCCTGATCAACCGCTCGAAATCCCTGCGGCTGGCCGAGATGATCGACGAGGGCGAGCTGCGCGAGCAGCTCGATTACGCCCGCGGGCTGCGGTTGCGGCGCGGCGAAAGCACATGGATGCGCGGCAATACCTTCTATGGCAAACGCCAGATGTTCCGCCCCGATTTCATGGAATGGCTCGAGAACGTTCAGCTGCCGCCCTATCATCTGGAAAAGCGCGACGGCCAATATGAGCTGACCTTCGAGGGCGCCTGGCCCGAGGTGATGCTCTGGGAGATCCCGGCGCTCGCGATCCTGATGGAGCTGCGCTCGCGCGCGGTCCTCAAGGCGATGGGCCGGTTTGAATTGCAGGTGCTTTATGCCCGCGCGATGACCCGCGTCTGGGAGAAGATCGAGGCCCTGCGCGCCCTGCCAAACCTGCGCATCGCCGATTTCGGCACGCGCCGGCGGCATGGTTTCCTGTGGCAGGATTGGTGCGTTCAGGCGATGCTCGAGGGGCTGGGCGATGTCGCCAAGGGTGGCGCCTTCACCGGCACCTCGAACTGCCTGATCGCGATGCGCCGCGATATCGAGGCGGTGGGCACCAATGCGCATGAGCTGCCGATGGTCTATGCAGCCCTTGCCGAGACCGATGCCGAACTGGCGCAAGCCCCCTACAAGGTGCTGGCCGACTGGCACGAGGAGCACGAGGGCAATCTGCGGATCATCCTGCCCGATACCTATGGCACCAAGGGCTTTCTTGATCGCGCGCCCGACTGGCTGGCGGGATGGACCGGCATCCGCATCGATTCGGGCGATCCGGCGCGGGCGGCGGAAACCGCGATCGACTGGTGGCGCGCCCGCGGCGAGGACCCGCGCGAGAAACTGGTGATCTTCTCGGACGGGCTCGACGTGGCGGAAATCGAGCGGCTGCATGCGCAGTTTTCCGGCCGGGTGAAGGTCAGCTTCGGCTGGGGCACGCTTCTGACCAACGATTTCCGCGGGCTGGTGCCGGGTGATGCGCTGGCGCCCTTCAGTCTGGTGTGCAAGGCGGTCTCGGCCGATGGGCGCCCGACCGTCAAGCTGTCGGACAATCCGTCAAAGGCGATGGGCCCGGCCGATCAGGTCGCGCGCTACAAGCGGGTCTTTGGCGTGGGCGATCAGACCGCGATGGAGGTCATCGTCTGATCATCCCGCCAGCCACAGCATGACGACATAAAGCCCCGCCGACAGCACCGCCGAGGCGGGCACCGTCACCACCCAGGCTGCGGCCACCGTGATCATATGCGAGCGCCGCACCAGAAGCCGGCGCGAGCGTTCCTCGGGCGGGACCGGCTTGCCCTTTTGCAGCCCCAGCATCTGCGCGCGCCGCTCGGCATGCCATTCGCGATAGAAACCGACGCCGAAGATCGCGCCGACCGCAATATGGGTCGAGCTGACCGGCAGGCCGAGCCAGCTTGCCACGATCACCGTGACCGCCGCCGACAGCGCCACGCAATAGGCGCGCATCGGGTTCAGCTTGGTGATCTCGGACCCGACCAGCCGGATCAGCTTGGGGCCGAACAGCAAAAGACCGACCGAAATGCCGACCGCGCCGACGATCATCACCCAAAGCGGGATCGCCACCTGATCGGCCAGCCCCCCGACCTGAACCGCATGGACGATGGCGGCAAGCGGCCCGACCGCATTGGCCACGTCATTGGCGCCATGCGCGAAGGACAGCAGCGCCGCCGAGACGACCAGCGGCAGCGAGAACAGTTTCTTGAGCGATTTCTTGCGGTTCTCCATCCCCTGCGACTGGCGCCGGATGAAGGGCACCGACAGCGCCCAGGTGACGAAGGCCGCGACAAGGCCGATCATCAGCGCCTCGCCCAGCGTCAGATCGATCAGCTTCTTGAGCCCCTTGATCGCCAGATAGGCGGCGAAGGTGCCCGCCATGATCCCGATCAGCACCGGCACCCAGCGTTGCGCCGCCGCGATCCGGTCCTCGACATAAAGGATCTGGGCCTTGATGAAGGCGAGGATCGCCGCGGCGAAAAGCCCGCCCAAGATCGGCGAGATCACCCAGCTTGCCGCAATCGCCCCGATCGAGGGCCAGTTGACCGCCCCGAACCCCGCCGCGACCACGCCCGCGCCGACCACGCCGCCGACGATCGAATGGGTGGTCGAAACCGGCGCGCCCAGCGCCGTGGCAAGGTTCAAACAGAGCGCCGCCGCCAGCAGCGCCGCCATCATCGCCCAGATGAAATGCGCCGCATCCGTCACCGCATCGGGCGACAGAATCCCGGTCGAGACCGTCTTGACCACATCGCCGCCCGCAACCAGTGCCCCCGTCGTCTCGAAGACCGCCGCAATCACCAGCGCGCCGCCCAGCGTCAGCGCATTCGCCCCCACCGCCGGGCCCATGTTGTTCGCCACATCGTTGGCGCCGATGTTGAGCGCCATATAGGCGCCGATCGCGGCCGCGGCGATCACTGTGGCCTGCCCCGGCTGCGCCCCCATCAGAAGTGCGGCAAGCACCCCCGCCAGCACGATGAAGGCCAGCGCAATGCCCGGCGCGACCAGCGGCCGCGCGATGAACATCGTCGCCTCTTCCAGCCGGCCGATCCGGCCCAGATCCTTGTCGAGCGTCTTCCACTGATTGACCGGCGGGTTGGCCACATCATCCCCCTGCACCCTCGGCGAGGGCGTCACATTTAATTCGTTAAATCGTTACATTCGGCGGCGGCCTACCGAATTTGGTTCCGCCGCACAACCGCCCGCGTGTCAGAGCCCGCGCAGAATGCCGCTCAGTCCCTCTTCGGCAACGCTTTCCGCCGCCGCCTCGGGCGCCATCCATTGCCGGTCGCGCTTGCCCGCTTCGGGGTAATGCTCGCTCAGGCTGTCAGTCTCGACCAGATAGACATTGACCTCGCAGCGCAAAGCCAGGCCACCCGATTGCTGCTTGAGATAGGCATAGCTGCCGACCGTATCATGCGCGACCTCGCCCTTGACGCCCGCCTCTTCCCAAGCCTCGCGCAGGGCTGCACCCGCAAGGCTGCGTCCCTTCATCGGCCAGCCCTTGGGGATGATCCAGCGCCCAGTGTCGAGCGAGGAAATCATCAGCACCTCGCGCCGCCCCTTGCGTGTGCGCAGACAGATCGCCCCGACCTGCAGATAGGCCGGACGCCGGCCCAGCAGCCCTTGAACGATCTCGATGAAACGGCTCATTGCACCCCCGAGGCAGCACCTTGTCCGCATTCGGGGGTGAGATGCAAGGGCCCGGGGTGCGCAGGGCCCCGGATCACTCCTCGCCCTCGATGCGCCCGCGCAGCGCCTTGACCTCGCCGCGCACCGCCTTGGCCTTCAGCCGCCGCCGCTGACTGCCCAGCGTGGGCTTGGTCGCCACCCGGCGTTTCGGCGCCACCAGCGCCGCCCGGATCATCTCGGCCAGCCGCTCGCGCGCCAGTTCGCGGTTGCGCAACTGGCTGCGGGTCTCCTCGGCGCGGATCACAATCGCCCCCTCGGCGGTCCATTTCCGCCCCGCGATGCGCTTCAGCCGCGCCTTGACGGCGGGCGTCAGATGCGGGGACCGCTCGGCCTCGAAGCGCAGCTCAACCGCGGTCGAGACCTTGTTGACATTCTGCCCCCCCGGCCCCTGCGAACGCGTGAAGCTCTCCGACAATTCCCAGTCGGCAATCGCAAGGTTCTCGTCGATCCACAGCATGGCCAGACCCTAACGCCCTGTCGCGCAGAGAAAACCCCTGCCTTTCATCTTGCCCGAAATATCCTGCGGGGGTCTGGGGGTGCAAAACCCCCAGCCTCACGCGGTCAGCCGCGCCCCGTCATGGCCGGTGATGCGCAGCCGCATCAGACTGCCCTCGGGCATATCCCGATCAAAGGCCACTTCGGTGAAGAACTCGGTCCGCCCGAGCCGCGGCCCCTCGGTCAGGATCATCCGCTCCTGCCCGACCTCGGCGGTCAGATGGCGCGCGAGCGCCTCCTCGCCCTTGGCGCGCAGCCGCGCGGCGCGCTCCTTGATCGCGGGGCCCTGCACCCGGGGCATCCGTGCGGCGGGCGTGCCCTTGCGCGCCGAGAACGGGAAGACATGCAGGAAGGTCAGCCCGCAGTCATCGACCAGCTTCAGCGAATTCTCGAACATCGCTTCGGTCTCGGTCGGGAAACCGGCGATGATATCGGCGCCGAACACGATCCCGGGGCGCAGCCGCCGCGCCTCCTCGCAAAAGCGGATCGCATCGTCGCGCAGATGGCGCCGCTTCATCCGTTTCAGGATCATGTCGTCGCCCGCCTGCAGGCTCAGATGCAGATGCGGCATCAGCCGCGGCTCGGTGGCGATCGCCAGCATCAGGTTGTCATCGGCTTCGATACTGTCGATCGACGAAATCCGCAGCCGCGCCAGATCGGGCACCAGCCGCAGGATGCGCATCACCAGATCGCCCAGACGCGGCGCGCCAGGCAGATCGGCGCCCCAGCTGGTCAGATCGACGCCGGTCAGCACAACTTCGGCAAAGCCGCGATCCACCAGCCGCTTGATCTGCTCGACCACGACGCCTGCGGGCACCGAGCGCGAATTGCCGCGCCCGAAGGGGATGATGCAGAAAGTGCAGCGGTGATCGCAGCCGTTTTGCACCTGCACATAGGCGCGGTGGCGGCCGAAACCGTCGATCAGATGGCCGGCCGTTTCCTTGACCGACATGATGTCATCGACCATCACCCGCTCGGTCTGGCCGATGAAATCGGGCCCCTGCGGCGCAAGCGCGGCCCAGGTCTCGGCCTGCATTTTCTCGTGGTTACCGATGACGCGGGTAACCTCGGGCATGGCGGCGAAGGTCTCGGGCTCGGTCTGCGCGGCGCAGCCGGTCACGATGACGGCAGCGCCCGGGTTGTCGCGCGCCAGACGGCGGATCTCCTGCTTGGCCTTGCGCACGGCCTCGGCGGTCACGGCGCAGGTGTTGACCACGACGGCACCGTCAAGGCCCGCAGCGGCCGCAAGCTCCTTCATCGCCTCGGTCTCATAGGCGTTGAGACGGCAGCCGAGCGTCGAGAACACCGGCGGTTTCATAGCGCGGCCAGAAAATCGGGGCTCAGTTCGGCGGTGAACACCAGCGCCGTCGGCCCGGTCATCCAGACGCCATCCTCGCGCCAGTCGATCTCGAGCCGCCCCCCGTCCACGTCAACGACCACATGCCGCCCGGTCAGCCCCCGCAGATGCGCCGCGACGGCCGTCGCGCAGGTGCCCGAGCCGCAGGCCAGCGTGATCCCCGCGCCGCGTTCCCAGACCCGCATCCGCAGATGATCGGGCGCGACGACCGAGGCGAATTCGACATTCGTCCGCTCGGGGAAGATCGGATCATGCTCGATCCGCGGCCCCAGCCCCGCCACATCGACCGCTTCGGCATCCGCGACGAAATAGATGCAATGCGGGTTGCCCATGCCGACCGCCAAAGGATCGCCCGCCAAGGGCAGCGCCATCGGATCGGCGGCGACGGGAATCGCGGGGGCGTCCAGAATCGGCGCGCCCATATTGACCGACACGAGCCCATCGGCGCGCCGCACCGCGTGCAATGTGCCCCGTTCGGTCGTCAGGCTGACCGCCTCGCGGCCCAGCGTGCGCATCATCCAATCCGACACGCAGCGCGTGGCATTGCCGCAGGCGCCCGCCTTCGAGCCGTCGGAATTCCAGAATTCCAGTGTGAAATCCGTGCCCTGCCCGGGCAGAATCACCGCCAGCTGATCAAATCCCACGCCCCGGTGCCGGTCGCCCAGTGCCCGCGCCAGCGCAGGCGTGACCGGATCGCGCCCCTCTCGGGCGTCGATCACCACAAAATCGTTGCCCAGCCCGTGCATCTTCATAAAGCTCAGGCGGGTAAGGGGCGCGCGCGTCTGTTCCATGGCGGCGATATACGCGCCGAGCCGGGTTTTTTCCAGTGGCGCGTTTTTTTAGCGATTCCGCCCTTGACCCCCCCCGCACAGGTTTGTAGAGAGCCGCACACAGAGAGTGGGCCGTTAGCTCAGTTGGTAGAGCAACTGACTTTTAATCAGTGGGTCGCAGGTTCGAATCCTGCACGGCTCACCACTTCTCAGACATTGATGCGGGTGACACGCGACTTGGCCATTTGTGGCAGGGTTCTGTCGATTTGTGACAGAGATTTTGTCCATTGAGGGAAATTTCCCAACACACAGGGCATTGGTTCGATCAAGCCTTCGATTCTGTACCGCCCCGGCAGGCAGTCGTCATGGGCGCATAGGTCTGGGCTTCAGCAACGCGCCGCCGATGAACGCCCCCTGCCAGCCGTCAGGCCGGGTCGTTTCTGCGCAGCCGCGACCCCTGATACTGTCGCTCAACCGGCATCGAAGATGACCTGCCCCCCGGAAGTTCCCTCGCTGTGATGTAGAGTCTGCCCAACCTGAGAAGGAGCAGACGCCATGAGGAAAAGCCGTTTCACTGAGGCGCAA
>JACXUS010000572.1 GCA_014763785.1 Sphingomonadales bacterium
GGGACATCTCCCCCTCAAGGGGGGAGATCGGAGAGGGCGGGCCTCCGTGCCCGTCAGACCCCCTCACTGGCAAAATCTGAGGTTTGGCCTGTCGGCCAAGCCCTCGATTTTGCTGTCTCTCCCTCCAGGGGAGAGACGAAGCGGCAGCCTCGAGGCGAGGAGATTGTCATGGATCACGAACAGGAGTTGGACCTTGCGTTGCTGGGCCTTTCGCCCGGCGCGGAGGGGTGGCGTGGGCCGGAGAATGGGCCGGAGAATGGGCCGCCGCGCGGGAGCGCGGATGCGGCGGCGCTGGAGGTGAAATCCGGCGCGGCGCTATCGCCGCTCGACCGGCTGGCGGCGCTGCTCGATGACCTGACGGGCGAGATGCGTGCGCAGTTCGAGCTGTTTCGCAAGCTGCGCGCCACGGCCGAGGCGCTGATCGAGGGGGCCGATGAGGCACTCGCCAAGGCGGCGCGGGCGGATGCCAAGGCGGCGACCGATGCGATCGCGCTGATCGTGCGCACACTGGAGAAGATCGACAGTCTGCAACGCCAGCTGGCGCGCGACCGCGAGGACGCGGTGCTTCTGAGCGGCGAGGGCGAGGATGAAGAAGCGATCAAGGCGGAATTGCTCCGCATCATCGAAACACAAGCCGAAGCACGGGCAAAAGCGCGGCTCGCCGCCTGGCAAGGCACCACCGAAGGGTCCCCCGCCGCGGGGATCGGTGGGGCCATCGAGCCGGCATCGACGCCTGATGCGGGAAGCGGCTGAGGCAAAGATCGTCATGCGCCGGGGCAGACAGGCCCGCCGGGTCTTCGATGAGCTCGGGGATGGCATTCTGGCCGTGGTGGCCGATGTCGCGGGGCATGCGCTTGCCCGCGGGAGCGAGTTGATCGGGTCGATGGGTGCCGGCCTCCCGGAGGCCGAAATGGCGGGCCTTGATCCGGTCAGGGAAGGGGCGGTTGGCGTCAGTGCCAGTGGTCCGGGCGCGCCGATGGTGGTCGGAGAAGACGTCGCACCGCCGATGGCAGACATCAAGGCCCCGC
>JACXUS010000573.1 GCA_014763785.1 Sphingomonadales bacterium
GGATGACGCTGGGCTGGGAGCAGGCGGGCTGGCCCGATTTCGCGATCTACTATCCGATTTTCGAGGCGCTGGGCGATGCGAAGATCTACGGCGCTGCCCAGCCGCGCGACGTGGTGCGCGCCGCGATGACCGAGCCGCTGCCAGAGATCTTTGGCGCCGATGCGGCCGCCTACGGGCTCGACCAGCCTTATCCCGAAGATCTTCAGAAGACGCTTGAGGACGAAGCTCAGGTCGATCACTGCAACGCGCTGCCGCCCGCGATGCTGCCGGGCATGGTCGCAGCACAACGCTTCCGTGACGCCGCCTTCGCCCGTGTCGCGGTGCAGGCGCTCAAAGAGACCGGCGGTCCCGTCGCGGTGATCACCGGCTCGGGCCATGCCAAGACCGACCTCGCCGTGCCTGCCCTGATCCGCAAGGCCGACCCCGCGGCGAAGGTGCTCGCTCTGGGGCAGGTCGAGGCCGAGTCGGGCAAAGAGACCGGCGCGTTGCCCTATGATCTGTGGATCGTCACCCCGCCCACGCCGCGCGAGGACCCCTGCGCCGCCTTCAAGTGAACCTTGCGCCGCTGCGCCCCGGCGCTTATCCCTTTGGGGAGTTTATGCGGAGGGGCAAATGCTTGCGGGCAAACGCATCCTGTTGATCATCGGCGGCGGCATCGCGGCCTTCAAGGCGCCCGAGCTGATCCGGCTCCTGCGGGGCGCGGGTGCGGCCGTCAGCCCGGTGCTGACCAAGGCCGGGGCCGAATTCGTGACGCCGTTGACGGTGTCCTCGCTCGCGGGCGAAGCGGTGCATTCCGATCTCTTCGATCTGACCCACGAGGCCGAGATCGGCCATATCCAGCTTTCGCGCGCGGCCGATATGGTCGTCGTGGTCGCGGCCACCGCGGATCTGATGGCGAAGATGGCGAACGGGCTGGCCAATGATCTGGCCTCGACGCTGCTCCTCGCGACCGACAAGCGCGTGTTGATCGCGCCGGCGATGAATGTGCGCATGTGGGAGCATCCCGCGACGCAGCGCAATATCGCTAC
>JACXUS010000574.1 GCA_014763785.1 Sphingomonadales bacterium
CGAACGGGACCGAAAGGCCGCCGCGACCCGTCTGCGCGACCTCCGGGCCTGGATCGACCTCCGGGCCCGCCAATGCCGTCGCCCTGGCCAGGCAATCGATCTGCTGGTGGTGGGCCAGAAGGCCGCCATTGATGCGCTCAGGTCGGCCGGGCTCCCGCCGCGGGTGGAGGCCGTGCATTTCAACGCGCTGAGCGGGCTCGACCGCTGGGGCGGCATCGGAGGCATGGTGATCCTCGGCCGCACGCTGCCCGCGCCTCGGACGGTCGAACTGATCGCCACGGCGCTGACCGGCCGCGTGCCGGCGCCGAACCCGGCGGACGCGGGCTGGTGGTATCCCATGGTCGAGCGCCGTGTCCGGCTCGCGGGCGACCGGACCGCGCCGCTCGCGATGGAGGAACACGCCGACGCAATCGCCGAGGCCGTGCGCTGGTGCATCTGCGAGGGCGAGTTGATCCAGGCGATGGGGCGCGGTCGCGGTGTCAACCGCGGCGCCGCCACGCCGCTCGAGATCGACCTGCTTACGGATGTGGTCTTGCCGGTCACCGTCGATGCGCTGTTACCGTGGTCCGATCTCCGCCCGACCCGGCGCGACCTGATGGCGCTGACCGGCATCGTGCTCGAGAACGCAGCCGACATGGCCGCCTGCTTTCCGGAGCTCTGGCCCACGGCCGCCGCTGCTCGGCAGGATCGGTCGAGGAGTGTGACAAACTGCTATTATAGGGATCTCTATAATAGCCAAATGTCACACTCCTCCGTGGAGGTGACCTATCGCCCCGAAGGACCCGGCCATCGCCCCCGGTCCGCCCGCGTCGATCTCTCCCGCATTCCCGATCCGGAAGCCTGGCTCACCAACCGGCTCGGGCCGCTCGCCAGCTTCGAGATGCGGCGGGACCACGTAGCGGACTGTGCGGTTCCCAACCCCACCGAAGCCGCGCTGCTCGACGCTCTCGCATCCCGCCTGACCGCCAGCATGCAGGCCGTGCTCGCCGCGCGCCGGGCCGCGCTTGAAGCGCTGTCCGCCCGAC
>JACXUS010000575.1 GCA_014763785.1 Sphingomonadales bacterium
GGTGCCCGCCTTGTTGCCGTGGTCGGCATGGAACAGCGTCTTGCCGTCCGACAGGGTCGGCCCGTTCCCGCTGCCCGCCTCGAGCAGGGTGACGAGGATGCGCGCCTCGGTTTCTGCCGCGGCCTGGCCCATGCGGCGGGCGAGGTCCGCGAAGGCGCCGAGATCGTCGTTGACGAGCACCTGCCGGGTGACGCCGATCTTCCGCGCCCAGGTCTCGACCTTGTAGGCCTCCCGCGCCTCGGCCATCGTCCCGGCCTTGATCTCGCCGTGCTCGTTCAGCTTCTCGAGCAGCGGCGCCTCGCCCAGCATGATCTTGTTCACCGCGCGGAAATCGCGCGCCGTGGTCTGCCGACCGAGGCGGCGGATGCCCGAGGGCGCGGCCTGATAGGCGTCGCGCAGCACGCGGCCGACGGTGTCCCCGAGGATGATGGGGAAGTCCGACGTGGTGTGCAGCGCGCGGGTGACGAGGCTCGCGGGCGACAGCGCCATGGTGAACTCGCCGCGCAGGGTCAGCAGTTCCTTCGCCATGTCGACCGGGGTCGAATAGGCGTAGCGCCGGGCGGGCTCACTCAACTCGTGGCGAGGGTTGATCCGGGCGTAGAGCGCCTCGCCCATCTGGCAGGCGCGGAGCGCCGGCTCGTCCTGGCTCTCGCCCATCTCGACGCGCACTTGCTCGGTGCGGATCGCCGGCGAAGAACGGCGGGCCAGCGCCTCGAAGGCGGCGCGGCGGGCAGTGTCGGGATCGGCGGCGGCGTCGATCTGGCCGTCGATCCAGGACTGGTCGAGCCCGGCGATGCGGGCGATGGAACGGATCTCGGCATTGGCCTCGGCGCGGGTCTCGGTCTTGGGCGCCGTGTCGGCGGCCTCTTTGATGGTCGTGTCGGTCATCTCTGTCTCCATGCGAATATGGGCGCCGGGATCGGCGGGCGTCGGCACCAGGGAAATCTCGTGGGGCGTCCAGCGCACGGCGGTCAGCACGCGCGCGCCGTTCTCTGCGGTCTCGGCCCATTCCTCGACC
>JACXUS010000238.1 GCA_014763785.1 Sphingomonadales bacterium
GGGCGGCCGCTTGCGGCCGCCCCCCTGTCGATCCGCCCGATCCGCCCGATCAGCCGCGCGCGCGGCGCCGGCCACCGCGGCCGCCGCTTGCGGCCGCCGCGGCCGAGGCCTCGGCAAAGCTCGCGCCCTCTTTCATCGCCTCGAGCACCTTCGCGAGCTTGATCCAGTCCGTCGCATTGTCGTCGTGGTTCATCAGCAGGTTGGCGGCGCGGATCGCCTCCATCTCCTGACTGCGGACCGGGTTCATGATCGCCGAGGTCATGCCCGCACCGATCGCCATCGGCAGGAAGGCCGCGTTGACGCCGTGCCGGTTGGGCAGGCCAAAGGAGATGTTCGATGCGCCGCAGGTGGTGTTGACGCCAAGCTCGGTGCGCAGCCGTTGCACCAGCGTGAAGACCTGCCGCCCGGCCGAGGCCATCGCGCCCACCGGCATCACCAGCGGATCGACCACGATATCATGCGCGGGAATGCCGAAATCGGCGGCGCGCTGCACGATCTTGCGCGCGACCTCAAAACGCACATCGGGGTCTTCGGAAATGCCGGTATCGTCGTTCGAGATCGCCACCACCGGCACATTGTATTTCTTGACCAGCGGCAGCACCAGTTCGAGCCGCTCTTCCTCGCCGGTGACCGAGTTCAGCAGCGGCCGACCCTCGGCCGCGGCCAGACCGGCCTCCAGCGCGGCCGGAACCGAGCTGTCGATACAGAGCGGCACATCGGTCACCGCCTGCACGCGGGCGACCAGTTCCGCCATCAGCGGCGGCTCGACGAAGTTGTTATCGGCATAGCGCGGATCCTCGGCCATCTTGTTCGAGAACACCGCCCCCGAGTTGATGTCGAGCACCGTCGCACCGCAAGCGACCTGTTCGAGCGCGTCGCGCTCGACGGTGGTGAAATCGCCCAGCTCCAGCTCGGCGGCCAGTTTCTTGCGGCCGGTCGGGTTGATCCGCTCGCCGATCACGCAGAAGGGCTCGTCAAAGCCGATCACGACGGTCTTGGTCTTGGATTCGAGGATCGTGCGCGTCATGGGTCAGCCTTTCGTATGCTCCGCGAGCCAGGTCGCGGTGGTTTTGATCCCGCCGAGCGGGAAAAGATGGACGGCCTCGATGCCGAAGGCGGGGTTCGCGGCCTTGTGCGCGGCCAGCTGCGCCACCAGATCGGTCGGCTCGAAGGGCATCAGGAGCTTCGTCACATCGCGGGCGCGCTTTTGCAGCACCTTGAGGCTGGGCCCAACCCCGCAGGCGATGGCGAATTTCAGCAGCGTCTGCAGCTTGCCCGGGCCCGCCACGCCGATATGGATCGGCATCTTGATGCCCTCGGCCGCGAGCCGGTCGGCCCAGGCGATCAGCGGCGGCGCCTCGAAGGCGAACTGGGTGACGATTGCCATATCGGCATCGGTGCGGTTGGCGAAATCCTGCTTGAAGCGCAGCGCCTCCATCACGAGGCGGTCGCCGCCGTCGGTGTCGATGTCGCGGTTGCCCTCGGGGTGGCCTGCGACATGGAGCCGCGCAAAGCCGTTGAAGGCGCCGGTCTCGATCATCTGCATCGTGGCGTCGAGGCGGCCGAGCGGCTTGCGCGGGCCACCGCCCAGAAGCAGCGCCTGGGTCACCCCGGCCTCGCCCTTGTAGCGCGCAACCCAGGTCCGCAGCTCATCGGCGTCGCGCATAATGCGCGCGGGGAAATGCGGCATCGGCTCGAAGCCCTCGTCGCGCAGGCGCTTCGCGGTGGCGACCATCTCGTCGATCGGCGTGCCCTCGATATGGGCGATATAGACCCGGGTGCCCGCGGGCAGCAGGGGCCGGAAATCCTCGATCGCGGCCGCGGTGCGCGGCATCACCTCGATCGAGCAGCCCTGAAGAAAGGCCGCCATCGCCCCCGCGGCGGGCGCCTCATTGTCACGTCGGAAATTCACAAGCGCCATTCCTCTCTCCACTCAGTGGGCGGGCTGATCCCAGCCTGCTGTCTCGATCAATGCGGCGAGCTTCGCCGCGTCATACTCTGCCACGATGCGCTCGAATTCGGCCTCGGCGGCCGCCTCGTCGCTGCCCTCGCGGGTGCCGATCACCACCTTGCGCCAGTCGGCCAGATAGGCAACGCTGTCCTTGGCGCCATGCTTCATCGCGCAGCGGTCGATGGCCTGCTCGAAGCGCTCGGGCAGGGGTTTCTTCACCGCGCGCCGCCCGGTGCCGGCAATCACCTGCGCCGGGATGTCGCGCCAGAAGACGATGGTCAGTTCTGCCATGGTGATTCCCTCCTCTCTCCTGATTACGCGGTCGGACCCGCCCCCCGCGTGGCGTTTTCGACATTCCATCGGGGCGGAGCGACCTGCGATGCGCGGCGCGGCTGCAAGGGGGCCGGTGAAAAACATGCAGGCAGAACATATGAATTCCCGGCGCTGCCGCCGCTGCTGAACGGGGGCGGTTTGATCAGCGCCTTGAACCCGGGGCGCCCCCGCGCTACTTTGGGGATAACTTGAAATCGGAGGGCGTGTCTGATGGCGCCCAAGCGTCCCCGGGTCCCGGGCGCGTTCCCGAAACCGGTAGAGCCGACCGCGACCCAACACGCCGAGACGGGCGAGCTTTATGCTGCGCTCGATCTTGGCACCAACAGTTGCCGGATGCTGATCGCCCGACCGAAGGGCAATCAGTTTCAGGTCGTGGACAGCTTTTCCAAGGCGGTCCAATTGGGGCAGGGGCTGGAAGCCTCTGGCCGGTTGTCGCGTTCCTCGATGGCGCGCACCGTGCAGGCCCTGCAGATCTGCCGCCGCAAGATCGAGGCGCATGGCGTGCAGCGCATGCGGCTGGTCGCGACCGAGGCCTGCCGCCGCGCGGGCAATGCGCGCGATTTCATCCGCTTCGTGCGCCGCGAAACCGGATTGCCGCTGGAAATCATCCCGGCCGAGGAAGAGGCCCGCCTTGCGGTGATTTCCTGCGCCTCGCTGGTCAGCGCCAAGACCGAACAGGTGCTGGTCGTGGATATCGGCGGCGGCTCGACGGAACTGGTGTGGATCGACGTGACGCGCGTGCCGGGGCCGGACCGCGCCCGGGCGATCATGCGGCTTTCGGGCGGGTTCAACCAGCCTGAGACGGACGAGCCCGCGGCGCGGGTGGTTGACTGGATTTCGGTGCCGCTGGGTGTCGCCACGCTCAAGGATCAATTCGCCGATGTCGAGGACGATGCCGCGCGCTTCGCGCTGATGTCGTGGTTCTTTGAAGAAAAACTGGCCGATTTCACGCCCTATTCCTCGGGCTCGCCTCAGGAGGGGTTCCAGATCATCGGCACCTCGGGCACGGTGACGACCGTCGCCGCCTGTCATCTGGGGCTGAAACGCTATGACCGCACGCGGGTCGACGGGCTCACCATGAGCTCGGAGCAGATCGACGCGGTGATCCGCGGCTTTCTGGCGCTTGGCCCCGAGGGGCGGCGCTCGGACCCGCGGATCGGGCGCGACCGGCACACGCTGATCATGTCGGGGGCGGCGATCTTGCAGGCGCTGATGCGGGTCTGGCCCACCGACAAGATGTCGGTCGCCGACCGCGGCCTGCGCGAGGGGCTGCTTTATGCACAAATGGCCGCCGATGGCGTGCTCGAAGAGATGGGACCGATCTGATGGGGAAGACACCGACGGGAAAAGGTGGCGGCAAGGGGGTTGGGGGTGGCACCAAGAACACCTCGGGCCGCGGCCAGCGCGATCTGCGGGTGCGGGTGAAGACCGCCAAGGGGCGCAAGCTCAGCTCGACGCTGTGGCTCGAACGCCAGCTCAATGACCCCTATGTGGTGCGCGCCAAGAAAGAGGGCTATCGCGGCCGCGCGGCCTTCAAGATTTTGGAACTCGACGACAAGTTTCGCTTCCTCGTGCCGGGCGCGCGGGTGGTCGATCTGGGCTGCGCGCCGGGCGGCTGGTGTCAGGTGGCGGTCGCGCGGGTCAATGCGCTTGGCGAGAAATCGGGCAAGCGGGTCGGCACGGTTCTGGGCGTCGATCTGCAGGAGGTCGCGCCGATTGCGGGGGCGGAGATCCATGTCCTCGATTTCCTCGAGGATGACGCGGACGCCAAGGTCAAGGGCTGGCTGGGTGGCAAGGCCGATGTGGTGATGTCGGATATGGCGGCGGCGGCCTCGGGCAATCAGCAGGTCGATCACCTGCGGATCATTACTTTGTGCGAACACGCCGCCTATTTCGCCTTCGACGTGCTGGAAGAGGGCGGGACCTTTGTCGCCAAGGTGCTGGCGGGCGGCGCCGAGCAGGGGCTGATGACGGTGCTCAAGAAGAACTTCGAAAAGGTGGTAAACGTCAAACCCCCCTCGAGCCGCAAGGACAGTTCCGAGAAATTCGTGGTGGCGACCGGCTTTCGGGGGAAGCGCCATGAGGCCGAGGCCGAGGCCGAGGACGAGACCGAAGCCGGGCCCGAGGAGTAAGCGCCCCGGGCCGGTCCTGTCCCGGCCCGCCCCGCGCGATCCCGGGCGAGAGCGAGGTCTGCAGGCGGGCCCGGTCCTGGCTGTGCGATGCCGTTGAGACCGCACCGGCGCGCCGCGCCCCCACTCCCGCGCGCCACGAGTCCCGCGCCCTCTGAC
>JACXUS010000035.1 GCA_014763785.1 Sphingomonadales bacterium
CGACGCGATGCGGGGGGGAGCTGCCAGACCGCCCTGCCCCGCGCGCCTTATTCCGCCATCAGACGGCTGACGACGACGGTGACCTCGGGCTTCTTGCCGACCTCTTCCATCGTCACCTGCCGCGCGATCCGGCGCAGCGCCTCGTCCATCTTGGCATCGTTCGAGATCACCTTGTCGGGCGCGCGCTCGAGGAACTCGGCCAGCTCATCCTCGATCTGATCGGCGACCGGCTGGCCGCGCTTGCCCACCTCGGGCAGGCCCATCAGCTCGACCCAGGCATCGCCCAAGGGCGTGTCATCCTCGTCGATGATGACGGTGATCAGCACATGGCCGTTCAGCGCCATGCGGATGCGGTCGCGCACCACGCCATCCATCGCGCCGATCAGCACATTGCCATCGAGATAGGTCCGCCCGGTCTCGATATATTCGACGATCTTCGGCGCCTCGCCGGTCAGGTCGATCATCGTGCCGTTGGTGGCAACCTCGGCCGCGATGCCCTTAGAAATCGCGATCTTTGCATGCTCGCGCATGTGGCGGTGCTCGCCGTGCATCGGGATCAGGATCTTCGGCGCGATCAGGTCATGCACCGCCTCGAGGTCGGGGCGGTTCGCGTGGCCCGAGACGTGATAGAGCCCGCCGCGGTCGTCGATCACATCGACGCCCATTTCGGAGAACGCGTTCATGATGCGGATCACGCCACGTTCATTGCCCGGGATCGTCTTCGAGGAGAACAGGAAGGTGTCGCCCTCGTTCATCTCTAGGCCCAGATATTTCCCGCGCGAGAGCTGCGCCGAGGCCGCGCGGCGCTCGCCCTGACTGCCGGTCACGATCAGCATCAGATTGCCGCGGCTGACCTCGACCGCCTCTTCGGCCGAGATCGTGCCGGGCATGCCGGTCAGAACATTGGTTTCCTCGGCGGCCGAGACCATCTTCTTCATCGCGCGCCCGAGCAGACAGACCGAGCGGCCCGCCGCGCGCCCCGCCTCGGCCAGCGTCTTCAGACGCGCGACGTTCGAGGCGAAGGTGGTCGCCACAACCATGCCGGTCTGCGCGGCGATGAGTTCCGCCAGCGGCTCGGCCAGCGTCGCCTCCGACCGGCCCGGCTGCGGCGAGAAGACGTTCGTGGAATCGCAGACCAGCACCTTGACCCCCGCGCCTTCCTTGGCGATTTCGTGCCACAGCAGGGGATCGAAGGGCTCGCCCACGATCGGGTTGCCATCGAGCTTGAAATCGCCCGTATGCACGATCCGCCCCGCGGGCGTGTCGATCACCAGCGCCGAGCTTTCCGGGATCGAATGGCTGACCGGCACGAATTGCACCTTGAACGGCCCCGCCTCGACCGTGAAGGGGCGCGGCGTGACCACATGCAGCTGATCGCTGGCAATCCCGGCCTCTTCCAGCTTCATCTGGCCGATGCGCGCGGTGAAGGGGCGGGCATAGATCGGCTTTTTCAGCCGCGGCCACAGATGCGCGAGCGCGCCGATATGGTCCTCATGCGCATGGGTGATGAAGATCGCCTCGATCCGCGCGGCATTTTCTTCAAGCCATGCGGTGTCGGCCATGATCAGGTCGACGCCCGGGGTGCTGTCCATATCGGGGAAGGTCACGCCGAGATCGACGACGATCAGCCGCTCTTTCCCTTCGGGGCCATAGCCGTAGACATAGGCATTCATGCCGATTTCCCCGGCGCCGCCCAGCGGAAGATAGATCAGTCGGTCGGTCACGCAGCCAGCCCCTTGTTGTAATCGTTGATGAGCCGCAGCCCATGAATGGTCAGGTCGTCCTCGACGGTATCGAACAGATCAAAGCCCTGATCGAACAGGCCCGCAAGCCCCCCGGTCGCGATACATTTCATCGGCCGGTCCCGCTCCATGCGGATTTGCCGCACGATGCCTTCGACCAGACCGATATAGCCCCAATAGACGCCGGATTGAATACAAGCCACCGTATTCGTGCCGATCACCTGTGAAGGATGCGTTACATCGACATGTGGCAGGGCGGCTGCGGCCATATGCAGCGCCTCGAGGCTGAGGTTGACGCCCGGCGCGATCACCCCGCCGATATAGGCGCCATCGGGGGCCACCACGTCGAAGGTGGTCGCCGTGCCGAAATCGACCACGATCAGATCGCCGCCATGGCGGTCGAAGCCCGCGACCGTATTGACCAGCCGGTCGGGGCCGACCGTGGTGCCGGGATCGACCCGCGGCGCCACCGGCAGCGCGCAATCGGGCTTGCCCACCACCAGCGGGCGGCAGTCGTAATAGCGATTGCAGAGCACCCGCAGGTTGAACACCACCCGCGGCGCGGTCGAAGAGATGATCGCCTCGGAAATCCGCGGCTCGATCCCCTTGAGCCCCATCAGCCCCGAAAGCCAGACGTAATATTCATCCGCGGTGCGGCGGTGATCGGTCGCGATCCGCCAGGTGGAAATGAACGCCGCCCCGTCCCAGATCGAGAAGACCGTGTTGGTATTGCCGCAGTCGATGCACAGAAGCATGGGGTTCCCTCAGAAGAAGACATCCGCCGCCGCGATGGTCCGCAGACCCTCGGCGGTGCGCAAAAGCATGGCGCCGGTCAGGTCGATGCCCTCAAGCACCCCCTCGTGACGCTCGGTGCCGATGCGCGCGACGATCCGTTCGCCAAGCCGCGCGGCGCGGGTCATCCAGGCCTCGCGCAGGGGCGCGAAGCCATAGCGGCGGAATTGCGTGGCGTAGCGGTCGAAGGCCATGGCGAGCGGCGGCAGGACTTCGGCCGGGCTCAGCGTGATCCCGGTCTCGCCCGCGACCGAAACGGGCGGCACGGCGCCCTCTTCGACCTCGGCACGGGGCGGCGCGGCGATCAGATTGACGCCGATGCCGATGGCGAGCGAGGCGATCTCGGGCCCCTGCCCCACACTTTCCAAGAGGATCCCCGCGACCTTGCCGCCGTTCAGAAGCACGTCATTGGGCCATTTGATCGCCAGATGCCCGGCGGGGCCCAGAAGCCGCGCTAAGGCCTCGTCCAGCGCCAGCGCCGCGACGAAAGAGTAAAGCGCCAGATCGGCGGGCGTGGCGCCGGGGTGGAAGGTGGCGGGGCGAAAGACCAGCGTCGCCGCCAGATTGCCCGGCGGGTGGCGCCAGGCCCGGCCACGGCGCCCGCGCGCCGCGGTTTGCTCGGCCGCCTCAATCCAGGCAGGCCCCGCAAGATGCGGGGCCAGTCGGGCCGCTTCGGCCATCGTGCTGTCGACCCGGGCGAGGGCATGGCGCGCCACGCCCTCGGGCCAGGCCGTCAGATCAGTGGACAAGCGCCGCGGCCGCCGCCTGCGCGGCCCCTTCGATGCCGAAGAGGTTGAACGCACCCAGCACCATCGCCAGCGCCGCCGCCATCAGCAGCACCCATTGCACCGCAGGCATGCGGGTGTCGATCGGGTCCGTCTCGGCGCCGAAATACATGTAGTAGACGATGCGCAGATAGTAGAAGGCGCCAATCACCGAGGCGATCACGCCGAGCACCGGGATCCAGACGAAGCCCGCCGCCACAGCCGCCTTCAGCACCGCGAATTTGGCGAAGAAGCCCAGCATCGGCGGCACACCGGCAAGGCTGAAGAACAGCACCAGCAGCGCCAGCGCCTTCAGCGGCTCGGATTTCGACAGCAGGTTCAGCGCCGAAATCTCGGTCACCGGGGTGCCGTTGCGCTCCATCGACAGGATGAAGGCGAAGGCGCCGACGTTCATGGTGACATAAATCGCCAGGTAGATCAGCATCGCCTCGACCCCCGCCGCGGTCCCGGCGGTGAGGCCCAAGAGCGCAAAGCCCATATGCGCGATCGAGGAATAGGCCATCAGGCGTTTGATGTTCTTCTGGCCAATACCGGCGATGGCGCCCAGGAACATCGAGAGCACCGCGATCAGGCCGATCACCTGGCTCCAGTCGCCGGTGACATGGCCGAAGGCGTCATGCAGCAGCCGCGCGATCAGCGCCATCGCCGCCATTTTCGGCGCGGTGGCAAAGAAGGCGGTGACCGGGGTCGGCGAGCCTTCGTAGACGTCCGGGGTCCACATGTGGAACGGCACGGCCGAGACCTTGAAGGCAAGGCCGGTGATCAGGAAGACCATGCCGAAGAGCACGCCCAGCGGCAGGTGGCCTTCGTGAACGGTGCTGATGATGCCCGCGAAATTGGTGGTGCCCGCAAAGCCATAGACCAGCGAGGCGCCGTAAAGCAGCAGACCCGAGCTGAGCGAGCCCAGCACGAAATATTTCAGGCCGGCCTCCGACGAGCGCGTCGAGTCGCGGCGCAGCGCCGCCACGACATAAAGCGCGAGCGATTGCAGCTCGAGCCCCATGTAAAGCGTCATCAGATCGCCCGCCGAGACCATCAGCATCATGCCGACGGCGGCCAGCACCACGAGCACCGGATATTCGAACCGCAAGAGGCCCCGGCGCTGCATGTAATCGGCGCTCATCGCCAGCACCGCGGCCGCCGAGAGAAGGATCGTGACCTTGGCAAAGCGCGCGAAGGCGTCTTCGAGGAAGAGGCCGCCGAAGGCCACCCGGGCCTCGCCGCCGCGCAGGCCGACCATGGCGCCGATCAGCACCAGCACCGCGACCGTGAGCCACAGGATCGGCCCCGCCACCCTGTCCTTGCCGGTATAGACCCCGCCCAGAAGCGCGCCCATCGCAAAGAGCGCCAGCAGGAACTCGGGCAGGATCGTGGAGAAATCGGAAGAAGTCATTGTCGTTTCCCCTCAGTGCCCGGCCTCTGCCACCGTCTCGGTGGGCAGAGCGGCGTGGTAGTTTTCGACCAGATTGGTAACGGACGGGCCGATGATATCGGTGACCGCGGCGGGATAGACGCCGAGGAACAGGGTCATCACCACGAGCGGCGCGAAGATCCATTTCTCGCGCGGGGTCATGTCGGCGATCGTCTTCAGGCTTTCCTTGATCAGCTCGCCAAAGACCACCCGGCGATAGAGCCAGAGCGCATAGGCCGCCGACAGGATCACCCCGGTGGCCGCCACGAAGGCGATCACGGTATTGACCTGGAAGATGCCCATCAGCGTCAGGAATTCGCCCACGAATCCGCTCGTGCCCGGCAGGCCGACGTTGGCCATGGTGAAGAACATGAAGATCAGCGCATAGGCCGGCATCCGGTTCACGAGGCCGCCATAGGCGTCGATCTCGCGGGTGTGCATCCGGTCATAGATGACGCCGACACACAGGAAGAGCGCCCCCGAGATGAAGCCGTGCGACAGCATCTGGAAGATCGCGCCGTCGATGCCCTGCTGGTTCGCCGCAAAGATCCCCATCGTCACATAGCCCATGTGGGCGACCGACGAATAGGCGATCAGCTTCTTCATGTCCTGTTGGGCAAGCGCCACGAGCGAGGTGTAGACGATCGCGATCGCCGACATCCACAGCACCAGAGGCGTCAGCACGTCCGCGCCCACCGGGAACATCGGCAGCGAGAAGCGCAGGAAGCCATAGCCACCCATCTTCAGCAAAACCGCCGCCAGCACGACCGACCCGGCGGTCGGCGCCTGCACGTGCGCATCGGGCAGCCAGGTGTGCACCGGCCACATCGGCATCTTCACAGCAAAGGACGCGAAGAACGCAAGGAACAGCAGCGTCTGCACCCCGCCGATGACGGTGAAGCCCAGCACATGCAGCGTCCCATGCGGGAAGTCGAAGGCCATCAGCTGCGCGATGTCGGTGGTGCCCGCCATCATATACATCGCAACCATCGCCACCAGCATCAGCACCGAGCCGAGGAAGGTGTAGAGGAAGAACTTGAAGGCCGCATAGATGCGATCCTTGCCGCCCCAGATCCCGATGATCAGGAACATCGGGATCAGCCCCGCCTCGAAGAACAGATAGAAGAGCACCAGATCCAGCGCAGTGAAGACGCCGATCATCAGCCCCTCGAGCGCGAGGAAGGCGATCATATATTCCTTGACGCGCTTCTCCACGGTCCAGGCCGAGGCAATGGTCAGCGGCATCAGGAACGTGGTGAGCATGACGAACAGCACCGAAATGCCGTCCACGCCCATCTTGTAGCGCAGCCCCATGATCCATTCGCGATCCTCGACGAACTGGAACCCGGTGTTCGACGGGTCGAATTCAAACAGAAGGAACAGCGAGATCAGGAAGGTGACCGTGGTGGCGACCAGCGCCACCCATTTCGCGTTACGGTCGGCCGCCTCGGTCCCGCCCTTGAGCACCAGCGCCAGAATGGCCGCCGCGACGAGGGGGATGAAAGTGATGATGGAAAGCAGGTTTTCCATTAGTGCGACCCCCCGGTCAGGACGACCCAGAACATGAGCCCCACGATCCCGATGACCATCGCGAAGGCGTAGTGGAAGAGATAACCGGACTGCACCCGGCCCGCGGCGCGCGTGAGCCACGGCACGATGCCAAGCGCCACGCCGTTGATCGCGCCGTCGATCGTCGCCCCGTCGCCCTTCTTCCAGAAGAAGGAGCCAAGCCATTTGGCCGGACGGATGAAGATCGCGTCATAGAGCTCGTCGAAATACCATTTGTTCAACAGGAACTGGTAGAGCGCGGGCTGGGCCTTGGCCAGACGGCCGGGCAGCGCCGGGTTGACGATGTAGAACAGATAGCTGAGCGCCAGACCCAGAACCATCGCGACGAAGGGCGAGACCTTGACCCAGGCCGGCGCATGGTGGGCGCGGTCGAGCACCTCGTTCGAGGCCTCCGACATATAGATCGCGCCTTGCGGGGCGGCACCGACAACCGCGCCATGGGCGTCGGTCGCATGATCGGTCGCTCCATGATCGGTCGCCGCGTGATCGGTCGCAGCATGATCGGTCGCGCCATGTTCGGTCGCGGCGCCATGGCCCGCATCCGCCGCCTCGCCCTCGGCCACGGCCGCGACGTGATGCGGCATGCCGAAGAACGCGGTCATCTTGTCATGATCGCCGAAGAAGCTGTTGAACCAGACCATCCCCGAGAAGATCGCGCCGATCGACAGCACGCCCAGCGGCACCAGCATGACCATCGGGCTTTCATGCGCATGCTCATGCGCGTGATGATCGCCCCGCTCCTTGCCGAAGAAGGTCAGGAAGATCAGCCGCCACGAATAGAACGAGGTCATGCCCGCCGCGATCACCAGCATCCAGAAGGCATAGCCCACGCCCGAACCCCAGGCGCTCTCGATGATCGCGTCTTTCGACAGGAAGCCCGCGAAGCCGATATGGGTCAGCGGAATGCCCACGCCGGTGATCGCGAAGGTGCCGATCATCATGATCCAGAAGGTGAAGGGGATCTTGCCGCGCAGCGCGCCATAGTTGCGCATGTCCTGCTCGTGGTGCATCGCGTGGATCACCGAGCCCGCGCCGAGGAACAGCATCGCCTTGAAGAAGGCATGCGTCAGCAGGTGGAACATCGCCGCGCCATAGACGCCGGTGCCCGCGGCCACGAACATATAGCCGAGCTGCGAACAGGTCGAATAGGCGATGACGCGCTTGATGTCGTTCTGCACCAGACCCACGGTCGCGGCGAAGAAGGCGGTGGTGGCGCCGATATAGATGACGATCATCTTGGCTTCGGGCGCATATTCAAAGACCGGCGACATCCGGCAGACAAGGAACACGCCCGCCGTCACCATCGTCGCGGCGTGGATCAGCGCCGACACCGGGGTCGGGCCTTCCATCGCGTCCGGCAGCCAGGTGTGCAGGAAGAGCTGCGCCGATTTGCCCATCGCGCCGATGAACAGAAGGAACGCGATCAGGTTTGCGGCGTTCCAGTCGGTCCAGAGGAAATGCAGCTGCGTATCGGCAAGCGTGGGTGCGGCGGCAAAGACCTCGGTCATGTTGATCGAGCCGGTCAGGAAGAAGAGCCCGAAGATGCCGAGCGAAAACCCGAAGTCGCCCACCCGGTTGACCACGAAGGCCTTGATCGCCGCAGCATTGGCCGAGGGTTTCTTGTAGTAAAAGCCGATCAGCAGATAGGAGGCGACCCCCACCCCTTCCCAGCCGAAGAACATCTGCACAAGGTTGTCGGCCGTCACCAGCGAGAGCATCGCGAAGGTGAAGAACGACAGGTAAGCGAAGAACCGCGCCTTGTAATGCTCGTGATGGGTCCAGTTGTCGTCATGCGCCATATAGCCCCAGCTATAGAGGTGCACGAGCGCCGAGACGGTGGTGACGACGATCAGCATGATCGCGGTCAGCCGGTCGAGGCGAATGGCCCAGGAGGTATCGAGCGCCCCGGACTGGATCCAGGTCAGCAGCTCGATCTGACGGGTTTCGCCGTCGAAGGTTAGGAACACGACCCACGACAGGATGCAGGCGAGGAACAGCAGACCCGTGGTCAGCGCCATCGCACCCTTCTCGCCGATCAGCCGCCAGCCGAAGCCACCAACGATCGCACCGAGGAGCGGCGCAAAGAGGATGATCGTTTCCATGAGCCCTTATCCCTTCATCACGTTGACGTCGTCGACGTCGATCGAGCCGCGGTTGCGGAAGAACACGACGAGGATCGCCAGGCCGATCGCCGCCTCGGCCGCAGCCACGGTCAGGATCAGCATCGTGAAGATCTGCCCGACGAGATCGCCGAGGAAGGTCGAGAAGGCCACCATGTTGATGTTGACGGCAAGCAGCATCAGCTCGATCGACATCATGATGACGATGACGTTCTTGCGGTTCACGAAGATCCCGAAGATGCCGATGACGAAAAGCGCCGCCGCCACCCCCAGGTAATGTTCCAGTCCGATCATCTCATGTCCCTCCGGGGTTCCGCCCGTTCGTTCGTTTCAGCCCGGCTCATGCTCACAGCCCCTGCCCCGGCTTCACATCCACCATTTCCAGCGCCTTGGCCGGGTCGCGGTGCATCTGCGCGATCACGTTCTGGCGCTTCACATCCTTGCGGTGGCGCAGCGTCAGAAGGATCGCCCCGATCATCGCGACCAGAAGGATCAGCCCGGAGGTCTGGAACAGGAGGAGATACTTGTCATACATCACCATGCCGATGGCCTCGGCATTGCTCATGCCCTCGATCACCGGCACGGCGCGCAGCGCCTCGGCACCCTCGGCCGATTTCCACGCGGCAAAGCCCGCGGCCAGCTGCATGATCATCACGACGCCGATCAGCAGGCCCAGCGGCATGTAGCGCGCGAGCTCCCCCTTCAGCGCGGCGAAGTCCACATCGAGCATCATCACGACGAAGAGGAACAGCACCGCGACCGCGCCGACATAGACGATGATGAGCAGCATCGCGACGAATTCCGCGCCCATCAGCACGAAGAGCCCCGCCGCCGTGAGGAAGGTCAGGATCAGCCACAGCACCGAATGGACCGGGTTTCTCGACACGACCACCATGAAGCCCGCAACCACCGCCACGATGGCGAAGAGGTAGAAGGCGAACGCAAACACCGTCATGTGTTATCCCCCGAAGTTTCCTCGAAGACCGAACGCGCGATTTCCAGCGCCTTGGTCATGGCGGGCACGCCGCCGAACATGCTCATCTGGAAGATCACCTCGGCGATCTCCCGCTGCGTCGATCCCGCGGCCAGCGCGTGGCGGATGGTCAGGCGCAGCTGCGCATCGGCCTGCGCGCCCAGAACCGTCAGCGCCGCGATCGTGACCAGAAGCCGCGTGCGGGCATCGAGCCCCTCGCGGTTGAAGGTCTTGCCGAACCACATTTCCATCATGTCCTTGGACATGGTGGGGAACAGCTTCTCGAAGGCCTGCGGGTTGAAACTTTCCAGTGCGGGATTGAACAGGCGGGCCATCTCGGCCCCCTGCTCCATCATCGCGCCAAAGAGTTTCTGGAATTCCTCGTTCATCGGTAGGGCGCATCCAGTTCGAGGTTGCGGGCGATCTCGGCCTCCCAGCGGGCGCCGTTCTCAAGGAGCTTGGCCTTGTCGTAGAACAGCTCTTCGCGGGTCTCGGTGGCATATTCGAAATTCGGCCCCTCGACGATCGCATCGACCGGGCAGGCTTCCTGACAGAAGCCGCAATAGATGCACTTGGTCATGTCGATGTCATAACGCGTGGTGCGGCGCGAGCCGTCCTCGCGGGGTTCCGCGTCGATGGTGATCGCCTGTGCGGGGCAGATCGCCTCGCAGAGTTTGCACGCGATGCAGCGCTCTTCGCCATTGGGATAGCGGCGCAGCGCATGTTCGCCGCGGAAGCGGGGGCTCAGCGGCCCCTTTTCATGCGGATAGTTGATCGTCGCCTTGGGCGCGAAGAAGTATTTCATGCCCAGCCCGAACCCCTTGATGAAGTCCACGAGCAGGAAATATTTGGCGGCGCGCGCGTAGTCGAAAGCCATCTCAGCCCCCCATCGTGAAGCGGGCCCAGAAGGCGCCGAACACTTCGAATTTCGCAAGGAATGCCACCAGCACCACCCAGAAGAGCGACAGCGGCAGGAACACTTTCCAGCCGATCCGCATCAGCTGGTCATAGCGGTAGCGCGGCACGATCGCCTTCACCATCGAGAAGACGAAGAAGCAGGCGACCATCTTGCCGACAAGCCACAGCACGCCATCGGGCAGACCCGGGATCGGGCTGAGCCAGCCGCCAAGGAACAAGAGCGACACCAGCGCGCACATCAGCACGACCGCCATCAGCTCGCCGATCATGAACAAGAGGAACGGCGTCGAGGAATATTCCACCTGATAGCCGGCCACGAGCTCCGATTCCGCTTCCGGCAGGTCGAAGGGCGGGCGGTTCGTCTCGGCCAGCGCCGAGATGAAGAACAAAAACAGCATCGGGAAATGCGGCAGCCAGTACCAGCCCAAGAGGCCGTAATCGGTCTTCTGCGCATTGACGATATCGCCGAAGTTCATCGAGCCGGTCGAGATGATCACCCCGATGATGATCAGGCCGATCGACACCTCATAGGAGATCATCTGCGCGGCGGACCGCAGCGAGCCGAGGAACGGATATTTCGAGTTCGACGCCCAGCCGCCCATGATCACGCCGTAAACCTCGAGCGAGGAGACCGCGAAGATATAAAGGACCGCCACGTTGATATCCGAGATCGCCCAGCCGTCGTTGAACGGGATCACCGCCCAGGCGATGACCGGCAGGATGAAGCTCAGCATCGGCGCGAGGAAATAGACCGTCTTGTCGGCGCCCGCGGGCACGACGATTTCCTTGACGATATATTTCAGAAAGTCGGCGAAGCTTTGCAGCAGGCCGAAGGGACCGACCACGTTCGGACCGCGGCGCATCTGCACCGCCGCCCAGATCTTGCGGTCGCCATACATCAGGAAGGCCAGCGCCACGAGGATGCAGACCGTGATCAGCAGACACTGCCCCAGAATGAGCAGGAACGTGCCGAAAGGTGTTGCCAGAAACTCAGCCATTTTGTCCCTCAGACCGCCTTTTCTTCAAACCGTCGGAATGCCGCGTTCACGGCAGTCGGCGAGCGTCACTTCCGCGTCGATCGTCAACAGCCCCTGCGGCAGCGCGGGCGAGATCAGATAAACGGCATCTGCCCGCCAGACGCCCGCCTCGTTGGTTACATGGGTGCGGATGTGGCGTGCAAAGCCATAGCCGCGGATCATCGTATATTGCGCCGCCGCACAGGCCGCATAGGCCTCGGCGCGGTCGGCGCTGGCATTGGGGCCGCCCAGACCGACCTGGAAATCGACCAGATCATTGTCCAGAAGGCGGGTCTCGATGCCCTGATAGTCGAGCTTCGTGACATCCGTGCGCGCCCCCTGCGCCGATGCGCAGCCCGCCAGCGCCGCGAGGGCGCCGGTCAGGATCAGCAGCTGGGGGGCGAGCCGGGTCATGCGGGAATCACTCCGCCGCCATCGGCGCGGCTTCGGCGCGCGCCTTGGCCATCGCGGACAGCTCCGCCATCACCACCGAGGCCCGGGCAATCGGGTTCGTCAGATAGAAATCGCGGATCGCGGTGCGGAAGCTCGCGCGGCCCATATCCATCCGGGTGAGCGGGGTCCAGCCGTTGTCGATGACCTGATCGACCTGCGCCAGATGCGGCACCGCGGTGACCATCGCGCGGCGCAGCGCGGCGAGGCTGTCCCAGGGCAGCGTGGCGCCCAGTTCCGCCGAGAGGGCGCGCAGCACGGCCCAGTTTTCCTTGGCCTCGCCGGGCGGGAAGGCCGCGCGGAAGGCAAGCTGCGGGCGCCCTTCGGTGTTCACGAAGAGGCCGTTTTCTTCCGTATAGGCCGCCGCGGGCAGGATCACATCGGCGCGGCTCGCGCCGCGGTCGCCATGGCTGCCCATGTAGATGACGAAGGGACCCGGCGCGATCTCGACCTCGTCGGCGCCCATGTTGAAAACGCAGCCGACGCCCTCGACCGCGGCACTGAGCCCGCCCTCGGTCACCGCGCCCACATCCATCGCACCGACGCGGCCCGCGGCGGTGTGCAGGATCAGAAGTTTGCCGCCCATCTTCTGGGTCAGGGCCTGCGCCTGCGCGATGACGGCCTCGCCATCGGCCTCGGAAATCGCGCCCTGCCCGACGATGACCAGCGCGCCCGCGACCGGGGCGGCGTCGGCGACCAGAGCGGCCAGCGCGGCGCGGTCTTCGCCGAGCTGATCATAGTCATAGGTCAGATCCGCCGCGGGCCCGATCAGGCTGACGCCCGCGCCATTGACCCAAGCCTTGCGGATGCGGGCGTTCAGCACCGGCGCCTCGACGCGCGGGTTGGTGCCGATCAGCACGATCTGCTGCGCTGCATCGATATCCGCGATCGCCGCGGTGCCGACATAGGCCGAGCGGTTGCCCGCGGGCAGACGCGCGCCATCGGTGCGGCATTCGACCGAGCCACCAAGCCCCTCGACGAGGGTCTTCAGGCTGAAGGCCGCTTCGGTCGAGGCCAGATCGCCGACCAGACCCAGAACCTTCTTGCCCTTCATGCCAAAGGCCGCGGCCTGCAGCGCCTCGGGCCAGCTGGCGGGGCGCAGCTTGCCGTTCTCGCGCACATAAGGCCGATCAAGGCGCTGGCGGCGCAGACCGTCCCAGATGAAGCGGGTCTTGTCGCTGATCCATTCCTCGTTCACGCCGTCATGGTTGCGCGGCACGATCCGCTTGACCTCGCGGCCCTTGGTGTCAACGCGGATGTTGCTGCCAAGCGCATCCATCACGTCGATGGTCTCGGTCTTCGTCAGTTCCCACGGGCGGGCGGTGAAGGCATAGGGTTTCGAGGTCAGCGCGCCGACCGGGCACAGATCGATGATGTTGCCCTGCAGGTTACTGTCCAGCGTCATGTTCAGATAGGAGGTGATCTCGCTATCCTCGCCGCGGCCAGTCTGACCCATCTGGGTGATGCCCGCGACCTCAGAGGTGAAGCGCACGCAGCGGGTGCAGCTGATGCAGCGGGTCATGCAGGTCGAAACGAGCGGCCCGAGGTTCAGGTCCTCGCTCGCGCGCTTCGGCTCGCGGTAGCGGCTGAAATCGACGCCGTAAGCCATCGCTTGATCCTGCAGGTCGCATTCGCCGCCCTGATCGCAGATCGGGCAATCCAGCGGGTGGTTGATCAGCAGGAATTCCATGACCCCTTCGCGGGCCTTCTTCACCATCGGAGAATTGGTCTTGATCACCGAGGGCTCGCCATTCGGGCCCGGACGCAGGTCTTTCACCTGCATCGCGCAGCTGGCGGCGGGTTTCGGCGGGCCGCCGACGACCTCGACCAGACACATCCGGCAGTTGCCCGCGATCGACAGGCGTTCGTGATAGCAGAAGCGCGGCACCTCGATCCCGGCCTGTTCGCAGGCCTGGATGATCGTCAGGTTGGGGTCGACCTCGACCTCGTGGCCGTCGATGATGATCTTGCGCAGGTCAGCCATGCGTCACTTCCTCTCGGGCATGGGGGACCCCCACGCGGTTCATCACAGTTCGGGGGCTCATGCGCAGCCCCCCGGGAAGTGCCAGGCACCATCCCTGAAATTATCCTGCGGCCCCGAGGCCACGTCCCCGCCGCAAAGCGCGCGCGCGGCGCGCTTGGCCTCGGCCCCATCGGCATAGCCGAAGGGCTGGGCCACCCGGCGCACCGCCAGTTCGCCCGTCGGCAGAAAGGCGCCCTGATAGCCCGCGACCTCGGCCAGCCGCGGGGCCCGCGCGCCGCCATCGGGCAGCGCACCCGGCGCGGCACAGGCGGCCAGCGACGCAAGGGCCAGGACTGCCGCCCCGCCCTTCGCCCCGACACTCATGCCCGCGCCCGTCCGCATCCGATCACTCCGCCGCCATCGCGCCCATGCGGCCGGTCTTGCGGGCCTTGATGCGGTCCTCGATCTCTTCGCGGTAGTGGCGGATCAGACCCTGGATCGGCCAGGCGGCCGCATCGCCGAGCGCGCAGATCGTGTGGCCCTCGACCTGTTTGGTGACCTCGAAGAGCATGTCGATTTCCTCGACCTCGGCCTCGCCGGTGACCAGACGGTCCATCACGCGCATCATCCAGCCGGTGCCTTCGCGGCAGGGCGTGCACTGGCCGCAGCTTTCATGCTTGAAGAATTTCGACAGCCGCCAGATCGCCTTGATGATGTCGGTCTGCTGGTCCATCACGATCATGCAGGCGGTGCCGAAGCTGGATTTCAGCTCGCGCATGCCGTCGTAATCCATGATCGCATCTTCGCAGAACTCGGCCGGGATCACCGGGCAGCTCGCGCCGCCGGGGATCACCGCCTTCAGGTTCTTCCAGCCGCCGCGCACGCCGCCGCCGTGTTTCTCGATGAGTTCCTTCATCGAGATCGACATCGATTCCTCGATGACACAGGGGGTGTTCACATGGCCCGACATCGCGAAGAGCTTGACGCCCGCGTTGTTCGGACGGCCGAAGCCCGCAAACCACGCCGCCCCGCGGCGCAGGATCGTCGGCACCACGGCGATGGATTCCACGTTGTTCACCGTGGTCGGGCAGCCATAGAGGCCTGAACCCGCCGGGAACGGCGGCTTCATCCGCGGCATGCCCTTCTTGCCCTCGAGGCTTTCCAGCAGCGCGGTTTCCTCGCCGCAGATATAGGCGCCGGCGCCGTGGCTCAGGTAGACGTCGAAATCATAGCCCGATTTGCAGGCATTCAGACCGACCAGACCCGCATCATAGCATTCGTCGATGGCGGCCTGCAGCGCCTCTTTCTCGCGGACATATTCGCCGCGGATATAGATATAGGCCGCGCGCGCGCCCATCGCGAAACCGGCGATCAGCGCGCCTTCGATCAGCGTATGCGGATCGTGGCGCATGATCTCGCGGTCCTTGCAGGTCGCGGGCTCGGATTCGTCGGCGTTGATCACCAGATAGGCCGGGCGGCCATCGGTCTGCTTCGGCATGAACGACCATTTGAGGCCCGTGGGGAAGCCCGCACCGCCCCGCCCGCGCAGCCCCGAGGCCTTCATCTGTTCGATGATCCAGTCGCGCCCGTTGGAGAGGATGCCCGCCGTGCCGTCCCAATGGCCGCGCAGCATCGCGCCCTTCAGGGAGCGGTCGTGCATCCCGTAAAGGTTGGTAAAGATCCGGTCCTGATCTTTCAGCATGTCACTTCCCTCAACTGGCCGGCGGACCGGCTATCTCGCTGCACCACAAGGGGGTGCGAATTCACCTCAACGACGCCGGGCAAGCCCTAGTAATCGTTGGTCTTTGCGCGTTCGAGGAAGCGTTCCAGCCCCTCGTCCACGATGATTTTCGCCTGCGCGACCCAGCGATCGCGCGAACACCGGCCCTTGAAGCGCGGCACATTGGCATCGGCATAGGCCACCTCGGCCTCGCCCCATGTCGCGATCTGGTCGAAATGGTAGATGCCCCAGTCGTTCAGCTTTTCTTCAAGCTTGGGGCCGATGCCCTCGATCAGCTTGAGGTCGTCCGCGCCGCCCTTGCGCGGCGCCTTGAGGCCCTTGGGCTTGCCGTCCTTGGGCTTCTTGGCTTTCGGCTCTTTCGCCGGCTTGGCGGCGGCGGCTTTTTCGGCGACCGCCTCGGCTTTTTTCGGCTTGGCGGGCTTTTCCGCCTTGGCCTTCGCCGGTTTCTGCGCCGTCGCAGGAGCCTCGGGCGCCGGTTCGGCGGCCAGCGGCGCGCTCATCACCGCGGCGGGGGCGGCGCTTGCCTCGGGTGCGGCGGGGGCCACAACCGGCGCCGCGACAGGCGCGGCCGGTTTGGCCTCCTCGGCCAGAGCCACGACCGGCTTGGCCACCGGCACCGGCGCGGGCACCGCGACCGGCGCGCGCGCCTTCGGCGGCGCCAGCCCGATATCCGAGCCCGTGCAGAACGCCCAGACCAGGAACCCGCCCAGCAACAGGAAGGTGATCACCCCCAGAAACAGGCCCGCCATCACGCCCTGATGCCCGACCGACATCACGAACAGGGCCACGACCAGACCGGCCCCGGCCCCAACGGCCCAGGCTTTCTGACGGCATCCCTGATCGAACTCGTTCATATCCGGTCGGTCCCTCGGCGGTCGCCCGCCCGTTCCTCAGTAATCGTTGGTCTTGGCGCGTTCGAGGAAGCGTTCAAGCCCCTCGGTCACGATGATCTTGGCCTGCGCGACCCATTTGTCGCGCGTGCAGCGGCCCTTGAAGCGCGGCACGTTCTGATCGGCGAAGGCGATTTCTTCCGGGCCCCAGGCGGCGATCTGGTCGAAATGGAAGATGCCCCATTCGTTCAGACGCTGCTCCAGCACCGGGCCGATACCCTCGATCAGCTTGAGGTCATCGGCCTTGCCGTCGCGCGGCGCGGCCATGCCGGTGGGCTGCACGCCCGGGCCCTCGGCCGCGACCAGATCGACGAAGCTGGCGGGCTCAGCAGCAACCGGCTGGCCGGGGGCCGCGGCGGGGGTCTCAGCAGGGGCCGCGGCCCCCGGC
>JACXUS010000576.1 GCA_014763785.1 Sphingomonadales bacterium
ACAACGGGGATACCTGTTTCCTGCCACTGCGCCCAAAACCGGGGACACACCCGCTCCATGACCACCCATGATCCCGACGGCCTGTCGCCCAAGGCCACCCTTGCCAGACTGTTCAATCCGATTCTCGCCGGCGCGACCCTCAAGGAGCGGCTGATCGCCTGCCTCGGCGCGCTGATCGGCATCGCCGTCACCGGCCTCGTCTGCGGCGTCCTGCTCGGGCCCGATCCGCATCTGCCGCTGATCGTCGCTCCGATCGGCGCCTCGGCCGTGCTGCTCTTCGCCGTTCCGGCAAGCCCGCTGGCCCAGCCCTGGTCGATCATCGGCGGCAATACGATTTCCGCGCTCTGCGGCCTGCTCGTCGCCCGCTATGTGCACGAGCCGGTGCTCGCCATCGGCCCCGGCGTTTCGCTCGCCATTCTCGTCATGTCGCTTCTGCGCTGCCTGCATCCGCCGGGCGGCGCCGTCGCGCTGATGACGGTGCTCGGCGGGCCGGCGGTCGCGGGCTGGGGCCTGCTCTTTCCCTTCGTGCCGGTCGGGCTGAACTCGGTCATTCTCGTCACGATCGGCATCGCCACCCATCGCCTGTGGCGCCGCGCCTATCCGCACAAGGCAGCGCCCGTGGCCGCCAATCTTCACCAGACGCGGGATCTGCCGCCGCAATGGCGCACCGGCTTTACCGAGGCCGATATCGAGGCGGCGCTCGCCGCCATGCACGAAACCTTCGACATCGACCGCGACGACCTCCGCCAGTTGCTGATGCAGGTGGAGCTGCAATCGGCGATCCGCCGGCAGGGGCCACTCACCTGCGCCGAGGTCATGTCGCGCGACGTCGTCCGGGTCGAGGAATCGGACAGGCCGGAAACAGCGCGGGCCCTTCTGCTGCGCCACAATGTCCGCACGCGGCCGGTGACCGATTCGGAGGGGCGTCTGCGCGGAACGGTCGGCCTGCGGGAACTGGCCGAGGCGAGGGAGGCGATCGCCCCGATCCTGTCTGCGGCGGCAACCGCCTTTGC
>JACXUS010000239.1 GCA_014763785.1 Sphingomonadales bacterium
ACTCTTCCTCGCTGAGTTGGGCGAGATCGGTCCGGCCGAGGCTGTCGAGATAGGCGCCGCCGGCCTTGCCGCCCTCGACCATGGCGGCGGTCTCGTTCGGGGTCGGATCGATCATGCCCGACCTCCGTTGGCAGATGTCCTGGCAAACCCGGCTGCAGAGGTCTCTGCGGCTCGTGTCGCGCCGCGGGTCGGAGACGCGGAAACGCGCGTCGAACCAGCCCCAGCCACGGGGCTCTCGATGGCAGACGGCGCAGAGCCCGGCACGGACGTAAGGCATGGGGCGAACCTGTAGGCGGTGATTTCGGTGAAGCGGCCCGCGGGGCGGACAGCGATCTCGGTGGGGCAGCGCAGCCGGTCCGCCAGCAGGAGCCCCTCATCGACGGACTCGGGCACGTCCATCTCGGGCGCCCGTTCGCGCCACCAGCTTGCGGCCTTCCGGCGCGGATAGCCGTCGTGCTCGAAGCAGACCCATTCCGTGTGGAAGGCGAGACCGCAGCGATAGGTGACCTTCAGCGAGACCCGCCCGCCGCGCTTCTCGTGACGGCCGTAGGTCACGTCGGTGACGCTGACCCACTGCGGCTTACCGGTGGACAGCACCTCCAGCGTCGAGGCGGTCGGCTCGAGCTTCACCTCGCGGCCGGGGAACTCGAAGCCGCAGTCGGGGCATTCGAGGGCGGCGATGGCCACGATGGTCCCGCATTTCGGGCAGATCTTGGTGGGCGGCGGCCCGTCCCCCGGACCGCCCGGCCGTTTCGGCCGCACGAGATCGATGGGGCCATGCCGGCGGACATTGCCCGCGAAATCGAGAACGAGGCAGTTCTCCTTGCCCTCGGCGAGCCGCGTGCCCCGTCCGGCCATCTGGACATAGAGCCCGGCCGACTTGGTGGGCCGCAGCATGGCGATCAGATCCACGGCCGGCGCGTTGAAGCCCGTCGTCAGCACGCCCATGGAGGCAAGCGCCCTGATCTCGCCGCGCTTGAAGGCGGCGATGATCGCGTCACGCTCGTCCTTCGGCGTCTTTCCGAAGATGGTGGCGCAGCTCACCCCGCGGCGGCGGAACTCCTCGGCGACATGGGTAGCGTGGCGCACGCCCGAGCAGAAGGCGAGCCAGGACCGCCGTGTTTCGCCATGGGCGATCACCTCGGCCACGGCCGCGCGCGTGATCGCGTCCTGGTCGACCGCGTCCTCGAGATCGCGCGCGATGAACTCGCCGCCCCGCGATCCCACGCCTGTCACGTCGAGGCGGCTCTGCGTCTGCTTCGAGATGAGCGGGGAGAGATAGCCCTGATCGATCAGGTCGCGGACCGACACCTCGTAGGCGATGTCGGTGAAGAGCGCGTTCTCGCCCTCGTGCAGCATGCCGCTGTCGAGCCGGAATGGCGTCGCCGTCAGCCCGATCACCTTCAGCGCCGGGTTGATCGCCTGCAGGTCATTGAGGAAGCGGCGATACATGGTGTTCGACCGCCCGGGGATCAGATGGGCCTCGTCGATCAGCACCAGATCGGCATGGCCGATGCGCGTCGCCTTGTCGTGGATCGACTGGATGCCGGCGAAGAGGATCCGGGCCCACGCGTCGCGGCGGCCGAGCCCGGCCGAGTAGATGCCCGCCGGCGCCTCGGGCCAGAGCCCCAGCATCTCGGCATGGTTCTGCGCGATCAGTTCGCGGACATGGGTGACGACCAGCACGCGCTGGTCGGGCCAGGCCTTGAGCACGCCACAGGTGAAGGCGGCCATGACGAGGCTCTTGCCGCCGGCTGTGGGGATCACGACGAGCGGGTTGCCGCTCTCCTTCTCGAAATAGCCGTAGATCGAGGCGATCGCGGCCTGCTGGTAGGGGCGCAGGGTCAGCATGCGGCGGCCTCCTCTTCGCGGGCGTCGTTGGTCCAGAGCGAGCCGTCGCGCATGCGGTAGGAGACGAAGTCCTCGCCCGCGTCGGCCACCTCGCCGGGGACGAGATCGGGGATGAACAGATGCCGGGGGCAGGCGCGGCGCTGGAAGGCCCGGTCGAGCAGCCGATCATGGCGCGCGCAGTGCCAGCCGCCTTCGATGGGTGTCGAATGCAGGCAGGAGCGACAGGTGACAGCCGCGGCGTCCTCGCCGTGGCAGAGCCCGTGGTGGTCGCAGAACCGGCACTCGAACCAGGCGGGATCCGCGCTGATCCGCTCGGGCGGATGCTGGGCGAAGATGATCCGCCGCGCCTTTTCCAGGAGGCGCGTGGCCCTAGCGGGGTCGGCCGGGACGCGCTCGATGTGCAGCGCGTCGGTGTCCTTGCAGACCGCGACGTAGAGCGCCCGCGTGATGCCGGTCAGGTGCATGTACACCTGCATCTGCGCGGCGTGCTGGGGCTTGGCGAGCGCAACGCCCTTGGCGATCAGCTCGGCAAAGCTCTTCGCGGAATGCGTCTTGAACTCGACAACGTGCCAGGTCTTCGGCGCCTCGAGCAGGCCGAGGGCGACGGCGTCGAGCGAGCCGCCGAAATGACCGCCATGGGCCTCGACGCGGAACTGGCGTCCGGTCTCGGGATCGACCTCCAGCACCGTGGCGCCGGTCGCGCGCAGGTCGCGGACGAGCCTGGCCTCTTCCAGCTGACCGGTCTCGAACAGCCGCAGGATGCGGCCGGTGTGCCGCGCGGGCGTCGCCCAGCGGAAGTCGTACCAGAGCGCGCGGGCGCAGGACTTGCCGATGAGCGAGGCGCCGAGGTGGTCGCGGAAGCCGTCGCCCTGCCGCGCCTCGAAGGAGGCGTAGATCGCGGAGAGGGTCGGCGTCGGGGGTTCGGGAAGTTCGGCCATCAGCATGCCTCCTCCCGCTCGAGCCGCGCCCGCGCCTCAGTCAGCACCGCGGTCCAGGCGGCGCTGTCATGGCGTTCGCGCAGGACGGCGATGATCATGTCCTTGAGCCGTTCGCGCCGGCGGCGGCCGCCCTGACGGGCGACGATCTCGGCGCGCTCGCGGTTGAGGTGGCGCAGCGCCGTGCGCGCGCGGTGAAACCAGTCGGGGTCGATCGGCTTCGCCGTCCGCTGCCGCGTCAGATCGGCGGTCGCGATCTGCGTGCGGATCTTCGCAATGGCGTCCTCGATCTCGATCAGGCGCCGGGTGTCGTCGGGCAAGCCGGGGGCGTTCGCGGCCACGCAGGCCGCGTCGGTGATATTGGTCATGATCTGTCTCTCGGGTCTGGCGATGTCCGGGCCGCGGGCCGAGTCTCAGCCCGCGGCGGCCGAGGGCGTCAGCTCTTGGCGCGCCAGGGCGCAGTGGCCGGGCGGGCGGGCGCCGACTGCGCGGGCGCGCTGGCCTGCTGCGTGGCGGTGGGCTTCGGCGGGGTCGCCTGCGCCGGGGCCTCCGGCACCAGGTAGCGGATCGTGTTACGCTCGCCGTAGCCGTCCTTCGGGGGCTTCACGCCGACCTGGATCGTCATCGGGATCAGGTGCAGCTCCTCGCTGTCGTTCACCTGCAGCTTGCCTGTGGCGTGGCAGATCGCCGACAGCGTACGCTGCGCGATCTCCACCGTGGTCGGATTGGCGTTCACCAGGTTCAGCTGGTCGAAGACCTTGCGGCCCTGCTGCGGCCCCTCGAGGATGTCGAGCATCAGCCAGAGATACTTCCCCATCCCGTTCTTCGTGACGCGCATCTCGCTCTCGACGATCTGGGCGCGATACTTGCCCGCGGGCAGGATCTCGTAGGCGGTGGTGGGCTCGATGCCGGCGGCGTCAAAGGCGGTGTCGAAACGTGCCATCGTGCTGTCCTTTCAGTCGTAATCAGGCGGATTGGGGCATGGCGGCCAGGAACTCCGACCACTCGAGCGGGAGGGTTTCCGGCAGGCCGTAGCGGTTCTTGGCGAGGAAGGCGGGGCGCTCCTCGGTGTGCATGACGCGCGCACCGGACCCGAGCGCCCGGGTCACGCGTCTGTTGAAGCCCACGTCGGACTTGCTGACCGAGATCCGGTAGTTGGCGAAGAGCACGACGTCCGAGTGCTCCTGCAGCAGCGCGGAGGCGCGGGCCTGCAGCTTGATCACGTACCGGTCGTAGGGTTCGTGCTCGGGGCTGTCGAAGCGCTTGATGTCGGTGTGGGCGATCTGGATGACCGCCATGCCCTTGCGGTCGCGGAGCCCGTTCAGCCTGTCGATGTATTCGCGCCAGATGGTCAGCGCCTCGGCGTAGCCCTTGCCGAAGCCGGGGCTTTCGATCGACTGCCAGCCGTTGCGCCGGCAGGCCTCGGCCCAGATCAGCGGCTCCAGCCAGTCGACGCTGTCGACGACCACCGTCGAATAGGGGTGGTCCTCGTCAAGCAGGGCGTCGAGCGCCTCGGCGACCTCCGCGTAGCTCGTCGCCAGCGGGAAATGCGGCACCTGGAGATTGCCGAGACCGTCCTCGGTGAGGACGAACACCGGCGCGTCGGCGGACGCGGCGAAGGTGGATTTGCCGATGCCGGCGACGCCGTGGATCAGCACGCGCGGCGGACGCAGCACCGTGGAGGTTTGCAGGGATGCGAGCGAGATGGCCATCAGCGCGCCTCCTCGCCGAGCAGCAGCCGGAACTTCGGCTTG
>JACXUS010000240.1 GCA_014763785.1 Sphingomonadales bacterium
GTGGGGTATATTAATACCTATTTTGTAACGCGTTGAAATATCGTGTTTTGTTTTGAGACATGGCTCTTGAAATGCGCAGCGGAATCGCGGAAAAGCCGCCATCCGAATTCCACAACCCTTCAAAGGGCGATCTAAGATGAAAACCTATACCGCGAAACCTGCGGAGATCGAGAAGAAGTGGATCCTGATCGACGCCGAGGGCGTCGTTCTGGGCCGCCTCGCCACGATCGTTGCCATGCGCCTGCGTGGCAAGCACAAGCCGACCTTCACCCCGCACATGGATATGGGCGACAACGTCATCATCATCAACGCCGACAAGGTGCAGATGACCGGTGCGAAGCGTGAAGACAAGCGCTACTACTGGCACACGAACCACCCGGGCGGGATCAAATTCCGCACCGCGCGTCAGGTTCTCGAAGGCGCCCATCCCGAGCGCGTCGTGATCAAGGCCGTCGAGCGCATGATCTCGCGCAACCGTCTGGGCCGTCAGCAGATGTCGAACCTGCGCGTCTATGCCGGCGCCGAGCATCCGCATGAAGCCCAGCAGCCCGAAGTTCTGGACGTCAAGGTCCTGAACAAGAAGAACACCCGGAGCGCGTAATCATGTCCGATATCAAATCCCTCGACGATCTGAAGTCGGCCGTGTCCGGCGTGGACGCCCCCGCCGCCGTGGCTTCGGCCGCGCCGCGCACCCCGGTGCGGGATGCGCAGGGCCGCGCCTATGCCACCGGCAAGCGTAAAGACGCGGTCGCCCGCGTCTGGGTCAAGCCCGGTTCGGGCAAGATCACCGTGAACGGCAAGGAAATGCCGGTTTACTTCGCGCGCCCCGTGCTGCAGCTGATCGTCAACCAGCCCTTCGGTGTGGCCGGTGTCGAAGGCCAGTTCGACGTTTACGCGACGGTTTCGGGCGGTGGTCTCTCGGGTCAGGCCGGTGCGGTCAAGCACGGCATCTCGAAAGCGCTGCAGCTTTATGAACCCGGCCTGCGCGGTGCGCTGAAGGCTGCGGGCTTCCTGACCCGCGACTCGCGCGTCGTCGAACGGAAGAAATACGGCAAGGCGAAAGCCCGCCGCTCGTTCCAGTTCTCGAAGCGCTGATCTTCGCGACTATCTTTCGGAAAACGCGGTCCTTCGGGGCCGCGTTTTTCATTTCGGGGCTGTGGTCCTGCGGGCGGCGCGCCCCGGGCTGGCGTCGAAAAGGGGAGTATTTGGACCAAGAAGAAGCCCATGGTTTTTCCTGGCGGAAATACTCCCGCCGGAGGCATCCGTCGGCGGCCACGCAAAACCCCGCCCGGGTGAGGGGCGGGGCGTCCGAAAAGGGCTGCAAGGTCCCGTTTTCAAGCTTCGGGGGGCTTATTCGGCCTCGTCCATCGGCGCGGCATTGAGCAGCGCATAGCCCGGCGCGCCCAGCCGGTCATACAGATCGAGCTGCGTTTCGAGGAAATCGACGTGGCCTTCCTCGTCGGTGATCAGCTCCTCGAAGAGGTTCTTCGACACCGTATCGCCGACCGAATTGCAATAGTCGCGCGCCTCGCGATAGAGCCGCAGCGCGTCATGTTCGCCCGCCAGATCGCATTCGAGCGTTTCGCGCGGGCCCTCGCCGATGCGCAGCGGGTCGAGCTTTTGCAGGTTCGGATGCCCCTCGAGGAACAGGATCCGCGCGATCAGCTTGTCGGCGTGGTTCATTTCCTCGATCGATTCGGCGCGGCTCTTCTTGGCCATCTTCGCCAGGCCCCAATCCTCTTGCAGGCGGAAATGCACCCAATATTGCGAGATCGCGGTGAGTTCCGAGCGCAGCGCCGCGTTCAGATAGTCGATGACTTTCGCATCACCCTTCATAACGTCTTGTCCTTCCTGGGATCGGCCCCTGAGTGGGGCGCGCCTGTGGTTGGGGGGCTAGCCTGCAAGTGCGGCGCGGCGCAGGCCGCGCAGCTCTGCCGGAACCCGTAGGTTATCATTGCACCGCATCGTCGACAGGAAAAGCGGCATGCAGCCGCCGCAATCGGCGCGTTTGCCAAGCGCGTGATAGATCTTGCCCGGGGTGATGATCGTGTCGGCATCGGCGGCGCGCATCCAGTCGATGGCGGCGTGGATGTCGCGGTCGGTGATATGCTGGCAGTGGCAGACGATCATCGGGGGCCTCACGGAGCTGGGCAAAAGGTGAGTGTTTTGCTTGGAATTGTCAACCTGACAAAATCAGTTGGTTATCGCGCCGGGCTGCTGCGGGGCGCGCAAGCCGGGGGTGGTGCGAAAAATGCGGCGGTTTGCAGCGGCCCGGCTTTGCGCTAGAAGGGGGCAAACAACCAAAAGGCCGCAAATGTCCGTTTCCATGCTTTCCACCTTCGTCAAGCCGATGCATCCCGAGGGGCGCAAGTTCGTCGCGATCTTCGCCGGGATCACGGTGCTTTTGTTCCTGATCTGGGAGCCTTTGGGCTGGATCGGGGTCGGCCTGACGGTGTGGTGCTATTATTTCTTCCGCGATCCGGTCCGGGTGACGCCGACGCGCCCCGGTCTGATGATCTCGCCCGCCGATGGGGTGGTGTCGCTGCTGGAGCCCGCCGTGCCGCCGGTCGAGCTGGGCCTTGGCGATCAGCCGATGACCCGGATTTCGGTCTTCATGTCGGTTTTCAACTGCCATGTGAACCGGCTGCCGATGGCGGGACGGATCACCAAGGTCGCCTATCGGCCGGGCAAGTTCCTGAATGCCTCGCTCGACAAGGCAAGCTCGGACAATGAGCGCAACGGTCTTGCCGTCGAGACGGCCGAGGGGGTGCGCTATGGCGTGGTGCAGATCGCGGGCCTCGTCGCGCGGCGCATCCTGTGCGAGGTGCGCGAGGGGCAGGAGCTGATGACGGGCGAGCGCTTCGGGCTGATCCGCTTTGGCTCGCGGCTCGATATCTATCTGCCCGAGGGGGTGCAGCCGCAGGTCTGCATTGGCCAGACGATGATCGCGGGCGAAACCGTTCTGGCCGATCTCGATGGCACCGAGCCCGCGCGCGCGGGCGGCGTGCGCTGAGGTCCGCCATGGAGCCGCAAGACCGCGAACAGATGCCCTTCCTGATGCTTCTGCCGAACCTCGTGACGATCGCGGGGATGTGCCTTGGCCTGACCTCGATCCGCTTTGCCATGGCGGGGCGGTTCGAGACGGCGGTGATCCTTCTGATGCTTTCAGCGGTGATCGACGGGATGGACGGGCTGATCGCGCGGCGGCTGCGGGCCACGAGCGAGTTCGGCGCCGAGCTCGACAGCCTGTCGGATTTCCTGTGCTTTGGCGTGGCGCCGGGGCTGCTGGTCTATCGCTTCGCGCTGGGTGAGGCGAATGCGCTGGGGTGGATCTTCGTTCTGGTCTTTGCCGCCGCCTGCTGCCTGCGGCTGGCGCGCTTCAACGTGATGCGCGGCGAAGAGGACGGCTCGGGGCGGCATTTCACCGGGGTGCCTGCGCCCGCGGGCGCGATGCTCGGGGTGCTGCCGGTGTTCCTGAGCCTTGCCGAGATCGTCGATACCCGCGCCTATCCGGGGCTGGTCGCGGGCTGGCTGGCGCTGGTCGGGGTGCTGATGATCTCGCGCATTCCGACGATTTCGCCCAAGGCGCTGCGGGTGCCGCGCTGGGGGGTGGGGGTTCTGCTGATGGCGACGGTGATCGGCATGGGGATGGTGGTCACCCGGCTCTGGCTGCTCGCGGTGGTGCTGGACCTGCTCTATGTGGCGCTTCTGGTGCCGGCGATCTGGAAGATGCGCGGGCGCATCCTGCGCTGAGGCCCTTGGGGGCGGGGAAGACATCGAAGGGCCGGGTCGCGCAGGTGACCCGGCCCTTTTGCTGTCTTCGGTGGCGCCTGCGAGTCGCGCCGCAGGCCGCAGCGGCGTGTCCAGTGCCGGAAGAGGGGGCGAGTCGGCGGTCTCCCCGGGGATTCGGCGGTTACGGGGCGACTCGCGGGGCGCGAGTCGGGCATCCGGAACGGGATTCGGGGAAAATATGTCGCCTGACGCCAGGGCAACTGGGGTCGGATTCGAGTCGGAGGCGACTCGCAGGGGCCGGATTCGCGGGAGAGGGGCCCCGAGTGGGGGCGATACACCCCGGGGCGGGCAAGAAACGCTTCGCGAAATGCCCAAGTTTTCCTCAGCAAAAGCGGGGGTCCCGAAGAAAAATGACAGAAATACGAAAATTCCTCTTGCGGTCTGCGGCGTCGATCCGTAAATACCGCCTCACCGAAGCGGAACACACCGCGACGGGGCGCCGGAAGCGCCGCGACGCAGACGAAAGAAAGCGAAGCGACGACGAAAGTGGAATGAGACGGATCGAGCGGGTAGCGCTTAAGGTAAGCGCTTCCGGTTTGTTTTTGCCTCTTGCTCTTTGACACTGATAGATATCTGAAGAGATATGCGGGCGGTTTGGTCGATACGACGCGGACCGAGAGCATATCGGCACTCTAGCTTCGGCGATGATGAGTGTTGTCAGCTTCACTGTTTGGCGGCTCTGGTTTCCAGAGACGACAAGCAGATGTGACGATCCGGCCTTTCGGGGTTGGATCAGAT
>JACXUS010000577.1 GCA_014763785.1 Sphingomonadales bacterium
GGTCGAATTCCGGATCGGTCAGCGACAGGAAAGCCAGATCCGACGCGCCATCCTTGACCACCACAAGCGCGGGCTCCGCCCCGCCGTGACCGCGCGTCAGGCCCGCGTCGAACCGGGCATAGCCCATGGCATCGGTCTGGGTGCTGCCCAGGACCGCATTGGCGCGGCTGACCAGTTCGACCGTGACGCCCGCCTTGGCGCCGGCATCGCCTAACCCGCGCACGAAGACATGCAGCCCGTCGACGCCCAGCATCGTCGTGACGCCCAAATCCGAGATCACGAACCATTGCCAGGCGGCCGGATCCTCATAGGGATCCGCCCCCGGAATGGCCGCCTTGAGCGCATAGATCCCCGCCGACAGCCCCGCGATGGCCCCGTCCATCGGCAGCCGCGTGGTCACGTCGCGGTTGACGTCGCGCACGACTGACGCCGTTCCGGTCCAAAGCCGTTCGCCGACCTCGCCCGAAAAGGCATCTTCGGCATAGGCCCGCATCGGCGCGCCGAAATAGTCGCCCTGGATCGCGCGCAGCAGGTTGCGATCCGTCACCCGGAACAGCGACAACTCCAGCGTATCGGTGTTCACCGTCTCGACCGGGATCGCGGCCGATCCGGTGCGCGGCAGCACATAGCCCCGCCCGGGGAAGGCCACCGCCGGCGTCCGGTCGCGGACATAAAGCGTCACCGCCACCGATTTCACCAGCGTCTGGCCATCCGCCGCGGGCAGTCCTTCGCGGAAGGTGACGGCATAGCGCTTGCCGTGTTCGACCCCCTCGACGCAGAGCTGCCGGGCGCTGGCGCGGTCCACCGTCAGCCCGGGTTCGGGCAGCTGCACGAAGGGCGCGTAATCCACGCCCGCCTTCACCAGATCCTCGGAAAAGACCGCGCAGATCCGGGGGCGCGCGCTGTCGCTTTGCACCTCGGTCTCGACGATGCGGAAGCCGTATTTGGCAATCGCCGCATCCAGCGCCGTCGCGGTATCGTCGCGCGGCTGGATCGCCTGCGCC
>JACXUS010000036.1 GCA_014763785.1 Sphingomonadales bacterium
GAATTAATTCGTACACCCTATTTTGGGCGCGGGGACGTTGGGAAGTCGAAAAAATCACACTATCCGACGTTTTTCCTGGCGTTGGCAGGTCAGACCCTTCGAAATCTGTGGGATTTATTTCCTCAACAACCCGCGCAAAAAACCGGGCGTGCCGCCCGGTTCCTGGAAAATCGGGGCGCGGGCCTTGGCCGGCGCCGGGTCGAGGGATCACTTGCCGCGCTTGCGGCGCTGGCCGAGGCCCCGCACCGCGCCGCGCTGGCGCTGATCGCCGCGGCGATGATCAGCCGCTTGGCGCCGGTCATGCTGCTGTGGCTGTTGCCGCCCGCGCGCCACGACGGGATGGGGCGATCGGCAAGCGGCGCGGCGCGGCCATCGGTCGGGGTGGCGGCGCTATTGTGCCTGCCCTGGCTCGCCCTGCCCGGCCTGCCCGTGGCGCTGATCGCGGCGGCGCTGGTCACCCTTGGCCTTGGGCGGCTGGCCCGCGCCAAGATCGGCGGGCAGAGCGGCGATGTGCTCGGCGCGGGCCAGCAACTGGCGGAAATCGCGCTGCTCATGGGGCTTTGCGCCCGCATCGGTTGACTCGCGCGCCCAATCGGCGTAAGCGAACCCGGAATCCCCGGAGGTCTGTCCCTCCGGTCCCGGCATGAGGTCGGGATCGCCACCAGTCAGCGCGTTGCGCCCACTGGTGCGCTTGTCGTTTGTCCTGCCGGTTCGCCGGCCACCTTGAGGAGCTGCGCATGTTCGAGTCTCTCTCAGAACGCCTTGGTGGCGTCTTCGAGCGCCTGACGAAACAGGGCGCGCTGTCGGCCGATGACGTGCGCGCCGCGATGCGCGAGGTGCGCGTGGCCCTGCTCGAGGCCGACGTTTCGCTGCCGGTCGCGCGCGAGTTCATCAAGCGGGTCGAGGCCAAGGCCACGGGTGCGGCCGTCACCAAATCGGTCACGCCGGGCCAGCAGGTCGTCAAGATCGTCCATGACGAGCTGATCGAGGTGCTGGGCGGCGACGAGGTCGGTCCGCTGAAGATCGACAACCCGCCCGCGCCGATCCTGATGGTCGGTCTGCAGGGCTCTGGTAAAACCACCACGACCGCCAAGCTCGCCCGCCGCCTGAAAGAGCGCGAGGGCAAGCGCGTGCTGATGGCCTCGCTCGACGTCTATCGCCCGGCCGCGATGGAGCAGCTCGCAATCCTCGGCCAGCAGATCGGGGTGGATACGCTGCCGATCGTGGCGGGGGAAAAGCCGGTTGCGATTGCCAAGCGCGCCAAGCAACAGGCGACGCTCGGCGGCTATGATGTCTATCTGCTCGATACCGCGGGCCGCCTGCATATCGACGAAGTGCTGATGGACGAGGTCGCGCAGGTGCGCGATGTGGCGAGCCCGCGCGAGACGCTGCTGGTGGTCGACGGTCTGACCGGTCAGGTCGCGGTCGAGGTCGCGCAGGAATTCGAGGACAAGGTCGGGATTTCCGGCGTGGTGCTCACCCGGATGGACGGTGACGGGCGCGGCGGTGCGGCGCTTTCCATGCGCGCGACCACCGGCAAGCCGATCCGCTTCGTGGGCCTCGGCGAGAAGATGGAGGCGCTCGAGACCTTCGAGGCGAGCCGGATCGCGGGCCGGATCCTCGGCATGGGCGATATCGTGGCCCTCGTCGAAAAGGCGCAGGAGACGTTTGAGGCCGAGCAGGCCGAGCGCATGGCGAAACGCTTCGCCAAGGGTCTGTTCAACATGAACGACATGCGCGGCCAGCTCGATCAGATGCTGAAAATGGGCGGCATGCAGGGCGTCATGTCGATGATGCCGGGCATGGGCAAGATGGCCAAGGCCGCCGAAAATGCGGGCTTCTCGGATCAGGCGATCCGCCGCCAGATCGCGCTGATCAACTCGATGACCAAGAAGGAACGCGCCAACCCCGAGATGCTGCAGGCGAGCCGCAAGAAGCGGATCGCGGCGGGCGCGGGGCTGGAGGTGGCCGAGCTGAACCGCCTGCTGAAGATGCACCGGCAGATGGCCGACACGATGAAGAAGATGTCCAAGATGGGCAAGGGCGGCATGCTGAAACAGGCGATGGCCGCGATGACCGGCAAGGGCGCGGGCCTGCCCGCCGCGGGCGACATGGACCCGGCCAAGATGGAAGAGGCCGCGAAGGCATTGGGCCAGATGAAGGGCCTGCCGAACCTGCCCGGCATGGGCGGCATGAAGCTGCCCGGCGGGCTGTCGGGTCTGGGGCTGGGCAAGAAGAAGTGACGATGAGCGCGCCCCTCCTTGAAACTGCGCGCCTGCGCCTGCGCCCGCACGATTGGGCGGATTTCCCCGCCTATCGGGCGGTGATGCAGTCGGAGCGTGCGCGGTTCATGGGCGGGCCGATGTCGCTGGAACAGGCTTGGCTGCACTTTGCCTCGGATGTGGCGCAATGGCCGCTCAAGGGCTGTGGCGCGCTGGCGGTGACGCTGCGTGACAGCGGCGAAATGGTCGGTCAGGTCGTGCTGAACGACATTCCCCATTTCCCGGAACGCGAGTTGGGCTGGATGGCCTTCGAGGGCCACGAGGGCCGCGGCTATCTGTCCGAGGCGGCGCGCGCGCTGCGCGACTATGCGGCGCGGGTGCTGGGCTGGCAAACGCTGGTCAGCTATATCTCGTTTGGCAATGCGCGGTCTGCAGCCCTTGCCGAACGGATCGGCGCATATCTCGATCCGCAGGCCGCAGGTCTGGATGCCGACGATCTCGTTTATCGGCATCCGATGGGGGCCGCGGCATGAGCGTGATCCTGTGCCCGACCCCGGTTCTGGAAACCGAGCGGCTGATCCTGCGCGCCCCCGCGGCGCGGGATTTCGAGCCGTGGCGCGATTTCTTCCTGTCCGAACGCGGCCGCTGGATCCGCTCTGTTGCCGAACCCGATGAGGCGCTGGCCTGGCGGGCCTGGGCAGGGGTGATCGGACATTGGGCGCTGCGCGGCTGGGGCAGTTTCGTCATCACCACCCACGACAGCGACCGCGGTCTGGGCATGTGCGGCCCCTGGGCGCCGATCAACTGGCCGGAATTCGAGATCGCCTGGTCGTGCTGGTCGCCCGACCATGAGGGCACCGGCCTGATGACCGAAGCCGCGCGCGCCGCGATCGATCATGCCTTTGGCCGGCTGGGCTGGAGCACCGCGGTCAGCTATATCGCGCCGGAAAATACCCGCTCGGCCCGGCTGGCCGAGAAGCTCGGCGCGCGGATTGACCCCGACGCCGCCCCCTTCCCGGGCGAGGCCGAGGCCCGCGTCTATCGTCACCCGAAACCGGAGGGGATCGCATGAGCGACGCCGTCACCCGTGCCGCCGAGCTGCTGAAAGAGCACCGCGCCAGTATCGACCGGCTCGATGCGATCCTTGTCTATACGCTGGCCGAAAGGTTCAAGCACACCCAGTCCGTGGGCCGGCTGAAGGCCGAGCACGCACTTCCGCCGTCCGATCCCGCGCGCGAGACGCAACAGATCGAACGGCTCGAACGCCTGGCGAAAGAGGCCGATCTGGACCCCGAATTCGCCAGGAAATTCCTGACTTTCGTGATCTCGGAAGTGATCCGGCACCACGAAACTTTCCAGAAATGACGGGCCCGCAAGCCCGCACCCAGCCATCCAAAGGAGATTGACCATGGCTATGAAAATCCGGCTCGCCCGCGGCGGTTCGAAAAAACGTCCCCATTACGCGATCGTCGCGACCGATTCGCGCATGCCGCGCGATGGCCGTTTCATCGAGAAACTGGGCACCTATAACCCGCTCCTGGCCAAAGACAGCGAAGAGCGCGTGAAAATGGACATGGAGCGCGTGAAGCATTGGCTGGCGCAGGGCGCCCAGCCGACCGACCGCGTGGCGCGCTTCCTCGAAGCTGCGGGCGTTGTCGCCAAGACCGAGCGCAAGAACATGAAGAAAGCCGTTCCCGGCGCGAAAGCCGAGAAACGCGCTGAAGAGAAAGCCGCGAAAGCCGCTGCTCCCGCCGAGGAGTGAGGTGAGCCAAGGCTTCAGCCCCGCCTTTGGTGCCGAGCTGGACCGGCTGATGCGGTGGCGGCGCGATGTGCGCCGCTTCCGCACCGACCCGGTCCCCGAGGCGATCATTGCCCGCGGGCTCGAGGCCTTCGGCACGGCGCCATCGGTCGGCCTGTCCGAGCCGTGGCGGCTGATCCGCGTCGAAAGCGCCGCAGCGCGATCTGCGGCGCTTTGCAATTTCGAGGCGGCAAATGCCGCGGCGCTGGCGGGCTATGCGGCCAGCGGCGAGGCCGACCGCGCGGCGATCTATGCCGGGCTGAAACTGTCGGGCATGCGCGATGCGCCGGTGCAGATCGCGGTCTTTTGCGACGAGGCGACGCCCAAGGGCGCGGGCCTTGGCGCGCAGACCATGCCCGAGATGCGGGCCTATTCGGTGGTCTGCGCGATCACGCTGATGTGGCTGCGGCTGCGCGCCGAGGGCGTGGGGCTGGGTTGGGTGTCGATCCTTGATGCGGCGCGGATGGCGCGCGATCTCGGGGCACCTGACAGCTGGAAATTGATCGGGTATCTGTGCCTTGGATGGCCCGAGGAGCTGAGCGATCTGACCGAGCTGGAACAGGCCGGTTGGGAGCCGCGCGTGGGTCTGCCAAGGATGGAGAGCCGATGATGAAGAATACCGATCGGGTCTGTGTCGGCGCGATTGCCGGGGCCTTTGGCGTGCAGGGCGAGGTGCGGCTGAAGAGCTTCTGCACCGAGGCCGAGGATATCGCCGCCTATGGGCCGCTCTGGCTCGAGGATGGCTCGCGCAGTTTCACTGTGCGGCTGACGCGGCCGGTGAATGGGGGCCTTGGCGCGCGACTGTCGGGTGTGCAGACCAAGGAAGAGGGCGACGCGCTGAAGGGCGCCACGCTGTGGGTGGATCGCGACCGTCTGCCGGGTCTGCCTGATGACGAATTCTACCACGCCGATCTGATCGGGCTGCAGGTCTTCGACACCGGCGGCGCGGCGATCGGCCGGGTCCGCGCGATCCAGAACTATGGCGCGGGCGATATCCTTGAAATCTATGCGCCGGGGCGCAAGAGCACGCTGATGCTGCCCTTCACCCTCGCCGCGGTGCCGACGGTGGATATCAAGGCGGGCAAGATCATCGCCGACCCGCCCGAGGATGTGGAATGAGCGATCCCAAGGACGACACCCCGCGCCCGAAGGCCAGCGGCACGGTCAAGCTGTCCACCGCGGGTCTGGAGGCGGGGCTGTTTGCCGATGCGCCCCCCGCCGCGCCCGCGCGCTCGCATGGGGCCACGATGGCGGGGCGGCAGGTGGTGACCTCGCTCGCGCGGCCGATCAAGGCGCGCGATCTGATGGAGGAGGTGGCCGCCGCCCCCGCCGCCTGGCGCGCCAAGATCGTGACGCTGTTCCCCGAGGCCTTTCCCGGCGTTCTGGGCCTGAGCCTGACCGGCAAGGCGCTGGAACAGGGGAAATGGGCGCTGGACACGGTCGCCCTGCGCGACTTTGGCGTGGGCAAGCATCGCAACGTGGACGACACGCCCGCGGGCGGCGGCGCGGGCATGGTGCTGCGCGCCGATGTGGTCGGTCCGGCGCTGGAGGCGGCGCTGGCGGGCATGCCCGGGCGAGAAACCTGCCCGGTGGTCTATATGTCGCCGCGCGGCGCGCGCTTCGATCAGGCGATGGCGCGGCGCTTCGCGGCCGGTCAGGGGCTGGTGATCCTCTGCGGGCGGTTCGAGGGCGTCGATCAGCGGGTGCTGGAGCATTACGGCATCGAAGAGGTTTCCGCCGGGGATTTCGTGCTGACCGGCGGCGAGTTGGCCGCGCAGATCGTTCTGGATGCGACGGTGCGGCTGCGCCCCGAGGTGCTGGGCAACAGCGAGTCGACCGAGGAGGAGAGCTTCTCGAACGGTCTGCTGGAATATCCGCAATATACCCGGCCCGCCGAATGGCAGGGGCGCGGTATCCCCGAGGTGCTGACCTCGGGCAACCACAAGAAGATCGCCGAGTGGCGCCGAGCGGAAAGCGAAAAGCTGACTGCGGACCGCCGCCCGGACCTGTGGGACGCGCATGTCGCCTCGCGCCCCCCGGAGAAGCCCAAACGCCAACGGAAAAAGACCGATCCGGGCGCGGATCAGGCTTGACCGGGGCCCTGCGCGGGCCGTATACGGCGCGGGTCCGGGGCAGAATCTGTCCAGCGGACCCTGTTGTCTTTTGCCATTGCGACGGTTCTTCCCCGTCGAGAGGCGCGAGCGGCGGGCATAAAACCGATGCCTTATCTCCGGCGGGCGGGCCAAGCCCCGGACCCGGTGGAAGACCAGGAGCGATGAGGCGCGACAGACCATCGTGGGACCACCACGAGCATAGAAAGGACATGCGATGAACCTGATCGCGCAAATCGAGGCGGAACAGATCGCCGCCCTCGGCAAGGACATTCCGGATTTCAAGGCCGGCGACACCATCCGCGTCGGCTATAAAGTGACCGAAGGCACCCGCTCGCGCGTGCAGATGTATGAAGGCGTATGCATCGCCCGCAAAGGCGGCTCGACGCTGGCCGCTTCGTTCACCGTGCGCAAGATTTCGTTCGGCGAAGGCGTCGAGCGCGTCTTCCCGCTCTATTCGACCAACATCGACTCGATCACCGTGGTGCGTCGTGGTCGCGTGCGTCGCGCGAAACTCTACTATCTGCGTGACCGTCGCGGCAAATCGGCCCGGATCGCCGAAGTCACCAACTACAAACCCAAAGCCGAATAAGGAGCGGGGCGATGAAAGCGGATATCCATCCCGACTACCACCTCATCACCATCAAGATGACCGATGGCAGCGAATATGTGACCAAGTCGACCTGGGGCAAGGAAGGCGATGTCATGTCGCTGGACATCGACCCGCTGGCGCACCCGGCCTGGACCGGCGGCAATGCCAAGCTGATGGACACCGGCGGTCGCGTGTCGAAGTTCAAGAACAAATACGCCGGCCTCGGCTTCTGAGCCTGAGCGACGTTGTTCCGAAAGGGCGCCCCCGGGGCGCCCTTTTGCTATGCGGGGGGCTGTTGGGCACCAATCCTGAGCGCTAAGGCGATAGGCCATGGCGGGGCGCAGGATCAGGCGTGCGGTCTCGATCCGCAGGGGCGGGCCTCCGGCGGCGGGGGAACGCCCGGCTGGGATCGCCGCGCCAGGCCCTCCAGCCCGCTCAGACGCTGAGATCGAGGCCCGGCGCCTGATGCACGAGCGCGATCCCCTTGGCCGGGGCAAAGCCGGTGACCACGCCGATTGCGGCGGCGCCGCCGACCCCGGTGAAGGTGATCGACTGATCCCCCCCGAAGCGCAGGGTCAGGCTGTCCTCGCCGCGCTCGACCGCATAGCTGGTGATTCGGCTGTCGAGCTGGACCAGAACCTCGGCCCCGGCGGCAAGGCTGACCCGGTCGGCGCCATCGCCCGCGGCATAGCGCAGATTGACCGTGCCCCCGGCCAGCGCGATCTGATCATCGCCCTGCCCGCCGTCGATGGCGATGATCTCGGAGACGGACACCGCGATCCGGTCATTGCCATAGCCGCCCGAGACATCCACGATATTGCTTTGTGCCTGAGCGAAACGCCCGATCAGATCCGCCGCGGGCGCGGTATAGGGATCGCCGATACCGCCCCCGGCAAGGCCGGTCTGCGCGCTGACGGTGATCACATCATCGCCCGCGCCGCCGTCGATCCCGCTGACCACCACCGCCGCGATCGAAACCCGGTCATCGCCCGCCCCGGCAAGGACCGAGGTGACCATCCCGCCGGTGACCGCGATCGCATCATTGCCGCCGCCGGTATAGATCGACGAAACATGCCGCCCCGCCACCGAGACCGCGTCGGCATTGACGAATTCACCCTCGCCACCCCGGCTCCGGTCGGCGCTGTCGGTATAGAGGCTCTCGACCCAATCGGCCGAGATGGTCACGGCATCGGCGCCATCGCCGGTCGAGACGCCGACCACCGCGCGGGCCGAGATCGCCACCGCATCCGCCCCGGCGCCGGTGCGGGCGCTGACCATATCGGCCGAGCTGGCCACCGCCGTGGCGCCCGCCGGGCCCGCGATGGCGATCAGCGCGCTGCGCCCCCTGCCCTTGGGATCGATCGCACCGGGCAATTGCGCCGTGCCGCCCGTGAGCCGCATCAAGGCGCGCTGCATGTCGGCTAGACGCGCCTCGTGCTGGCTGCGCCGCGCCTCGGACCGGGTGGTATCGGGCCGCTGCGTGGAGAGCTTCTGGGCATGGGCCAGCCGGTCGGACTGCACGGCGAGATCCTCGGCGATCAGCTCGGCCGCGCGACCCTGCGGCCCGGTCTGGCGCGCAGTGGCCGAGGCCACACCGCCCGAGCTGGCCGCGGCCAGCGATGTCATCAGCGAAAGTCCCATGCGCACCGCCCTTCCCGGATCCCCTCCGCCCGCCAGTGTCGCACCGCGCGGTTTCCCGGCCGTTAATGCAGGCCTGCACCACATCCGCTCCCCCTTGCACCCGCGCCCTTCCTTCGGTAGCCGGGTCGTCCTATAGTTCGCCGAGCCCCCGCCAGAGGGGCGCAAACCGGGGTTGAGGGACGTGGCGCATATCATCGTTGTCGGCAATGAAAAGGGTGGCTCGGGCAAATCCACCACCTGCATGCATGTGGCCACAGCTCTTGCCCGGATGGGCAAGCGGGTGGGCGCGCTCGACCTTGATCTGCGCCAGCGCAGCTTCGGGCGCTATCTGGAAAACCGCCGCGCCTATCTGGCGCGCGAGGGGCTGGCCTTGCCCACCCCCGAATATCGCGACCTGCCCGAGGCGGATACCGCAACGCTGGAACCCGGCGAGAACCCCTATGACCACCGCCTGTCCACCGCGGTGGCCGAGCTGGAACCCACCTGCGATTTCATCGTCATCGACTGCCCCGGCAGCCACACCCGGCTGAGCCAGGTCGCGCATTCGCTGGCCGATACGCTGATCACGCCGCTGAATGACAGTTTCATCGATTTCGACCTGCTGGCGCGGGTCGATCCCGAGACCTCGAAGGTGATCGGTCCCTCGATCTATTCGGAAATGGTCTGGGCGGCGCGGCAGCTGCGGGCGCGCGCGGGGCTGAAGCCGATCGACTGGATCGTGCTGCGCAACCGTCTGGGCGCGCAGCAGATGCACAACAAGAAGAAGGTCGGCGCGGCGCTGGAACAGCTCTCGAAGCGGATCGGCTTCCGCGTGGCGCCCGGCTTTTCCGAGCGGGTGATCTTTCGCGAACTGTTCCCGCGCGGGCTGACACTGCTCGACCTGCGCGATCTGGGGGTGGAATCGCTCAATATCTCGAACGTGGCGGCGCGTCAGGAGCTGCGCGATCTGATCCGCGAATTGCGCCTGCCCGGGATCGAGCCGAATTTCTGAGGCCGATCTCCTGGAAGGAGAAAAGCCGGGCCGCAGCTGCGGACCCGGCTTTTTCATACCGCGCTGGGGTGGGGCCGGTTCAGGCCGCGCGGGGCGCCACGAATTTGAAGGGCGAGACGCGGCGGCGCGAGGCCAGACGGGCGCGGCGCGTGGTCAGCGCCTCGAAGCGGGCGTCGATGACGGCATCGGCGGCCGGGGCGAAGAGGCCGAAACGGGCCAGAATGGTGAGTGCACGAGCCATGGGAAACCTCCGCTGTCTGTGTTCTGAGGCTCAATCTGCTGCGGAATTCGGGCCAAAAGGTGGCCGGCTTGGGATTGGTCCGGGGCGATTCCAAGGGATTTTAGCAACGCTGCACTGCGGCCCTCCGGGGGGCAGGCTGCAAGATGACGGCGCGCCGGGGGCCCTTCGCCACCGATGCGGCCGTCAGGGGCACGGGCGGGCGGCGGACTGTGCCCCTTTGTCCAACTGACTCTGCAGCGCAGAAAGAGTAAGATATCGGTGCGACTCAGCTGGGCCTAGGGGGGCACTGCGATGAACGATACCAATCTCCATCTGCCGACGGTTGCCGCGCATATCCTGTCACTGACCTCGGATCAGATCGGCGATCTGATTTCGGAAAATATCCGTACCCGCCGTCTTTCGCCGATGATGCGCGATCTGAATGCCTGCATTCTGGAGGGATCGCAGACCGAGCGGGTGGCCGCGGAAGCCGCACTGAAACAGCTGGGCTTTATGTAAGCCGGGCTAAACCGGCGGGTGCGCGGCCGCGCCGAATCTCTCGCAAGCCGGTCATGTTCTTGATATGTTCAGGTCATGTCCGAGCTGTTTTCCTCTGTTTTCCCGCTGAAACGCGGGCGGGTGCACGAGGCCCATGGCCCCGGCGCAACGGCCTTTGCCGCAGTGGCGGGCGGGATGGCGGCGCGGGCCGCCCGGGCGCCTGTGCTGTGGCTTTCGGGACCATGGACGGCGGAGGGGCTGAACCCGCTTGGCCTGCTGCCCTATTGCGACCCGGCGGCGCTGATCATGGCGCGCGCGCCCGATCAGGCCGAACTGCTCGGCGTGATGGAAGAGGCCCTGCGCTCGGGCGCGGTGGCGCTGGTGGTGGCCGAAACGCATCGCCCGCTCAGCCTGACCGCGGGGCGGCGGCTGCAGCTGGCGGCCGAGGCCGGGCGGGTGACCGGGCTCTGTCTGGTGCCCGAGGGGATGGGCTCGAACGCGGCGCAGACCCGCTGGCATTGCACGGCGCAGCTGGCCGAGACGGCGGACTCGACTCTCTGGCGCTGGAGTCTTAACAAGAACAAAATGGGAACAACGGCCATCTGGGATCTGCGCTGGGATGACACGTCGCATCGTATCGCTCTGGTTTCCGAGGCTCGCGGTGGAGCGGGCCTTGCGGGCGCAGCCGCTCTTGGCGGAGGCGCCCTTCGCGCTGAGCCTGCGGCAGGGCAACGCGCTGCGGCTCCATGATCTGAACCCGGCGGCCGAGCGCGCGGGGCTGAGCCGCGGGATGAGCCATGCCGATGCGCGCGCCTTTTGCCCCGGGCTGATCAGCCGCCCGGCGGACCCTGCGGGCGATGCGCGGTTTCTGCGCGCGCTGGCGCGATGGGCTACGCGCTGGTGCCCCTGGGTCGGGCTGGAGGCGCCCGACGGGCTGGTGCTGGATGTGACCGGCGCCACGCATCTGTGGGGTGGCGAGGGGCCGATGCTGGCCGATATGCGCCAGCGATTCGCCCGCGCGGGGCTGAGCCTGCGGCTGGGGCTGGCCGATACCCGCGGCGCGGCTTGGGCGCTGGCGCATGGCGGCGAGGGGGTCGCGGCACCGGGCGAGACCGCGGCGGCGCTCGCCCCCCTGCCGGTCGCCGCGCTGCGCCTGCCGCCCGAGATGGCGATCACCGCCGAGCGGCTTGGCCTGCGGAGCATCGGCGATCTGGCGGCCCTGCCGCGCGCGGCGCTGGCCCGCCGCTTCGGCCCCGAGATGATGCGCCGTCTGGATCAGGCGACCGGCGCCCTGGCCGAGGACATCTCGCCCCTGCCCGAGGCGCCGCGCTTTGCCCTGCGGCTGACCCTGCCCGAGCCGATTGGCCTCGCCGATGACGTGATGGCGGGGGCCGAGCGACTTCTGGTGCCGCTCTGTGCGCGGCTGGCGGCACAGGATCTGGGCGCGCGGGTGCTGCGGCTGACGCTGCGCCGGGTCGATCAGGCCGCGCAACAGGTCGAGTTGCGCCTAGCCGCGCCGATGCGCGATGCGCGCCGCATCCTGCCGCTGTTTCGCCGCGGCGTGGAAGAGGCCGACGCGGGCTTCGGCATCGACCAGCTGCGGCTTGAGGCGCTCGACCTTGCCGCCTTGGGTGCGCGCCAGACCGGGCCGGGCGGCGCCCTGCCGCAGGCCGATCTGGAGGATCTGATCACCCGCATCGGTCACCGCATCACCCTTGACGCCATCACCCGCTTCCTGCCCGCTGAAAGCCATATCCCCGAGCGCGCCTTCCAGATCGCCCCCGCCGCCTTCAGCGCGCCCGGCCAGGGCTGGGCCACGCCACGCCCGCGGCCGATCCGCCTGTTTGCCCCCGAACCGATCGAGGCCACCGGCGCCACCCCGCCGCGCCGCTTCCGCTGGCGCCGGATGCAGATGACCACCGCCCGCGCCACCGGCCCGGAACGCATCGCCCCGGAATGGTGGCTGCCCGATGACCACTGGGAACGCGGGCTGCGCGATTACTGGCGGATCGAGACGCGCGAGGGGCGTCGGCTCTGGCTTTACCACACGCCGCAAAACCCCGGCTGGTTCGTGCAGGGGGAATTCGCATGAGCCCTGATTTTCTTTGGAAAAATACTCCCGGGGGGGAAGGCGCAGCCGGGGGGGGCAGCGCCCCCCCAACGCCCGTTCCGCCCGCGCCCGGCTATGCCGAACTCTGCGTGACCAGCAATTTCACTTTCCTCACCGGCGCCTCGCACCCCGAGGAGCTGGTGACCCGCGCGGCCGAGCTGGGCCTTGCCGCCATTGCCATCACCGACCGCAACAGCCTTGCCGGGGTGGTGCGGGCCTATGCCGCGCTGCGTGAGCTGAAACGCGAGGCCGAAGAGGCCGCGGTCACGATCCGCTCTCAGGTGCGGGTCGATCCCTCCTCGCGGCTGCCCATGGGCGAGGCGCCGCCGCTGGCCGTCCCGAAAACCTCGCTGCCGCGGCTGATCGTCGGCGCGCGGTTGGTGCCGCGTTCGGGGCCCCTGGACTGGATTGCCCTGCCGCGGGATCGGGCCGCCTATGAGCGGCTCTCGCAGCTCCTCAGCCTTGGCAAGCGCCGCGCGCCGAAGGGCGAGTGCCACCTCGACCCCGAGGATATCGCCGCCCATGGCGCGGGGATGATCCTGATCGGCCTGCCCAAGGCGATGGCGGCACCCGGTCTGGCGCAGGCCTTGCGCGCGATGGCTAGCCGCTTTCCCGGCCATGTCTTTCTGGGCGCGGCGCCGCGCTATGACGGCTCGGACCGCGCGCATCTGGCGGCCTGTGCCGAGCTTGCGCATCGCAGCGCCGCGCCGATGGTGGCGCTTGGCGATGTGCTGATGCACCGCGCACATCGTCGGCCGCTGGCCGATGTGCTGACCTGCCTGCGCGAGGGGCTGACCATCGACCGGATCGGCACCCGCGCGCTGCCCAATGCCGAGCGGCGCCTGAAACCCGGGGCCGAGATGGCGCGCATCTTCCGCGACCACCCCGCCGCGATCCGCCGCACGCTGGAAATCGCCGCGCGCTGCGCCTTTGATCTGTCGGAGCTGTCCTATGATTACCCCGACGAGGGCAACGGGACCGAGACCGCGCAGGAGCGGCTGGAGCGGCTGACGCGCGAGGGGCTTGCCCGCCGTTGCCCCGAAGGCATTCCCGAACGCTTCCAGCACCTCGCGGACAAGGAACTGGCGCTGGTCGCCGAATTGGGCTTTGCCGCTTATTTCCTGACCGTGCACGATATCGTCGCCTTCGCCCGGTCGCGCGATATCCTGTGTCAGGGCCGCGGCTCGGCGGCGAATTCGATCCTGTGCTGGGCGCTTGGCATCACCGATGTGCGCCCCGACCAGATCAGCATGGTGTTTGAGCGTTTCATCTCGAAACACCGCGGCGAACCGCCCGATATCGACGTCGATTTCGAGCACGAGCGCCGCGAGGAGGTGATCCAGCATATCTATGAGACATACGGCCGCGAGCGCGCGGGCCTCTGCGCGACGGTGATCCATTTCCGATCCCGCGCCGCGATCCGCGAGGTGGGCAAGGTCATGGGCCTGTCCGAGGATATCACCACCGCGCTGGCCGGTCAGGTCTGGGGGATATCGTCAAAGGGCGCCGATCCGGCACGGATGCGCGAGGTGGGTCTGGACCCCGGGGACCGCAGGCTAGCGCTGACGATCCGGCTGATCGGCGAGATCATCGGCTTTCCGCGGCACCTGAGCCAGCATGTCGGCGGCTTTGTCATCACCCGCGGGCGGCTCGATGCGCTCTGCCCCATTGAAAATGCAGCGATGGAGGGGCGCACCGTCATTGAATGGGACAAGGACGATATCGACACGCTGGGCATCCTCAAGGTCGATATCCTCAGCCTTGGCATGCTGACCTGCATCCGCAAATGCTTTGGCCTGATTGCCGAGACCGGCGGGCCCGAGATGAGCATCGCCACCGTGCCGCAGGGCGACGCGCCGACCTATGACATGCTCTGCCGGGCGGATGCGATTGGCGTCTTTCAGGTGGAAAGCCGGGCGCAGATGAACTTCCTGCCGCGAATGCGGCCGCGGCGCTTCTATGATCTGGTGATCGAGGTGGCAATCGTGCGGCCCGGACCAATTCAGGGCGGCATGGTGCACCCCTATATCAACCGCCGTCAGGGGCGCGAGGCGGTCAGTTTCCCCTCGCAGGAGCTGGAAGAGGTGCTGGGCAAGACGCTGGGCGTGCCCCTCTTTCAGGAACAGGCGATGCAGATCGCGGTGGTGGGCGCGGGCTTCACCCCCGAAGAGGCGGACCGGCTGCGCCGCTCGATCGCGACCTTTCGGCGGATGGGCACGATCGGCAAGTTTCGCGAGCGCTTCATCGAAGGGATGCTGGCGCGCGGCTATGAGGCCGAGTTTGCCGAGGCGAGCTTTCGCCAGATCGAGGGCTTTGCCGAATATGGCTTCCCGGAAAGCCATGCCGCGGCCTTTGCGATGCTGACCTATGTCTCGAGCTGGATGAAATGCCACCACCCGGCGGCCTTCGCCTGTGCGCTGCTCAATTCCCAGCCGATGGGGTTCTATGCCCCCGCGCAGATCGTCCGCGACGCGCGCGAGCATGGCATCGAGGTGCGGCCGGTCTGCGTCAATGCGAGCCTTTGGGACAACAGTCTGGAACGCCGCGCCGACGGGCGATGGGCGCTGCGGCTGGGGTTTCGCCAGATCAAGGGGCTGCGCGAGGAAGACGCCCATTGGATCGTCGCGGCGCGCGGCAATGGCTACCCCGACCCGGAATCGCTCTGGCTGCGCGCGGGCACCCCGGCCGCAACGCTGGAGCGTCTGGCCGAGGCCGATGCCTTTGCCGGCATGGGGCTGGTGCGGCGGGCAGCGCTTTGGGCGGTGCGGGCCCTGCGCGCGCCGCGGCCCCTGCCGCTGTTTTCCGATCCGATGGAGGGCGAGGGTATCCGCGAGGCGCCCGTGACCCTGCCCGCGATGCATCTGGGCGAGGAGGTGGTCGAGGATTATCTGGCGCTGCGGATGAGCCTGCGGGCCCATCCGATGGAGCTGTTGCGCCCCGCGATCCCCGGGCTGACCGCCCATGCCGATCTGCCCGCGGCGCCCTTGCGGCGCACCACGGTCTGCGGGCTGGTGATCACGCGGCAGCGGCCGGGCACGGCGTCCGGCGTGATTTTCCTGACGCTGGAGGATGAGACCGGGGTCAGCAATGTGATCGTCTGGCGCCGGGTCTATGAGCGGTTTCGCCGCGCGGTGATGGGCGGGCGGCTGTTGCGGGTGACCGGGCCCCTGCAGCGCGAGGGGATCGTCGTGCATCTGATCGCCGAGGAGATCGAGGATCTGTCGCCGCGCCTGTCTGAGCTCGGCCACCCGATGGATGAGGTCGTGGGCGTGACCCGCGCCGAGGCCGATGACGCGCCGCGCCCGGCCCGCTATCCGCCGCGCGCCTATCATCCCCGCGATCAGGCCAAGCGGCTCTTTCCCAGCCGCGATTTCCACTGAGCGGGGTTGCCCATCGGCCACGCCCCGGCGCCGTGCGCGCCCGCCCGATTGACCGCTGCACCAAGGCCGGGTCCAATGGCCGAAACCGAAGGAGAGAGCCGATGCGCAAAAGCCCCATCCTTGCCGCCCTGCTTGGCGCCGCCCTCGCCGCCCCCGCGGGCGCTTTCGAGATCCGCACCGGCTTTGACGTGATCAACGATCCTCAGACCGAGATCGAGGGCTTTCACCGGCTCTTCATCGGCCGCGAGATCGCGCCGGGGCTGAGCTTTGGCCAGTCGCTCTATTCGGCGGCGATGGGCGATGCGGGCGGGGCCTTCCTCTGGGGCTTCGAGATGGAAAAAGCGGTGCCGCTGGGGCGCGGCTTTGGTCTGGCGTTTTCGGGCTTCGTGGGCGGCGGCGGCGGGGCGGCGCAGATCGTGGGCGATGGGCTCATGCTGCGCGCGGGCGTCGAGCTCAGCTATGATCTGAGCGAGCGGGTGGCGCTGAGCCTTGGGGGCTCGTGGATCAGGATCGAGGGGGCGGAGATCGACGATCCGGCGCTGTCCCTTGGCCTGCGGTTCCATGCCGGGCGCGAGGCGGGCGCAACCGGGGGCCTTGCGCTGCCCCTGCGCGCGGTGGCGATCCGCGCGACGCAAGTGGCCGTCAGCGATCATCCGAACCGGGCGGGGGCAGCACAAGCCGATCTGTCGCTGGCGGGCGCCGAGGCGCGCTTTGCGCTGGCGCCGATGACCGATCTTGTGCTGGGCGCCGATGGCGCGGCCAAGGGCGGCGAGGGCTATATGCAGGTGATCGGCGGGCTGCGG
>JACXUS010000578.1 GCA_014763785.1 Sphingomonadales bacterium
GTGACCGACAGCGCCAGCAGCCCGATTGCATCGGCCCTGCGCCCCGGACGCCGCGCCAGCAGCGCACCGCCCGCCAGCCCGACCGCCAGCGCCGCCAGCGCCGCCGCCCGGCCGATCCAGTCGGGCATGAAGATCAGCGCGAAATGCCCCTCGGGCCGGGCGATCAGGCGCAGCGGCTCGAAAAGATGCGCCAGCCCCGCTGCGTCGACCAGATAGAGCGCGAGCACCCGCGCCGAGGGGTTCATCATCATCCAGATCGAATGCCCCCCGGCATGGTCGAGCTGCGCCAGAAAGGCCGCATGGATCGGCCAACCGAGGCTGAGCGAGGCCAGCGCCAGCGCCCCGCCCGCGACGGCAAAGCCCGCCGCGGCGCGAAACTGGCCGCGGATCAGAAAGAGCAGGACGAAGGCCGCAGGCGTCAGTTTCAGCGCCGCCGCCAGCGCCAGCGCCGCCCCGGCCGCCAGCGGATAGCGGCGCAGCAGCGCAAAGGACAGAAGCGTCAGAAAGGCGGTCGCGATGCTCGGCTGCAACAGCTCGATACTGGCACGAGCGCAGGTGCTGGTGGCCAGCACCACAAGGCCCCAGCCCAGAAACACCCAGCGCGCCATCCCCTTGGGGCGCGCGATCCGTTCGGCCAGCAGGACCGACCCGGCCAGCATCGCAAGGCTCAGCGCCAGCGCGAGATCGAAGAACCGCGCGATCGGCATCGCCTCGGTCACCGGCGCCATCAGCGCGGCCCAAAGCGGCGGATAGAGATAGGGGAAGGCCTCGCGCCCGGGATAGGAGCCCTCGGCGGCAAACAGGCTCTGCCATTCGGGCGGCGTATCCCCGAAGAAATAGGGCGGCGCGGCATAGACCAGATCGGGCAGGCCCTCGGCCCAGAACTGCCCGGCAAACCAGAGTGCTGCCAGATCGCTGCCCCAAAGGCCGCGATGGGTGACGAAGCTCACCACCAGCCACAGCCCAAGGCCAAGCTGGACGAGCCGCAGCAGCCGCGCATCAC
>JACXUS010000241.1 GCA_014763785.1 Sphingomonadales bacterium
GATCCCGCTGCTGATGGCACTCGGCCAGCGCGCCGCGAAACAGCCGGGCGCTCAGGATGATGGCGGGGGGCAGGGCGAGCAGGAGCGGCCAGGCCGCGCCGCGCTGGCCGAGTGCCAGCGGGATCGGGGTCAGGAGCAAGAGTGCATAGAAGACCCTGGCGCGCGGGCGGCCCAGGTAGTGACAAAGGGTGCGTCGCCCGGCCGCGACGTCGGTTTCGAGGTCGCGATAGTTGTTGACCAGCAGCACGGCGGCTGCGGGGAGTCCGAGCGCGCAGCCGGCCAGGAGCGGCGTCCAGCCGAAGGTCAACGCCTGGAGGTAATAGCTTCCGCCGACCGCCGCCATCCCGAAGATCGCCGAGAAGGTGCCCCCCATCAGGAACATGCCCACGACGCCCAAGGGCGAGGCGTGGAAGAGCTTCTTGAACGGCAGCCGCCGCACCTCGGCAAAGGTCGGCGCGGGCGCGACCGACAGCAGGATCGGCGTGAAGGCGAGCGACACCAGAACCGAGGGGATCACGAACAACAGATACCCCGCCGGATCGGCGGTGTTCATCAGCGCCTGCCCGGTGATGATGCCGATCATCTGCACGATCATATAGGCCGAGAGCGCCTGCCCGCGCGTGTCATTTGTGGAGGACGCATTCAGCCAGCTCTCGGCGGTGATATAGACGCCTGAGAAGCTCAGCCCGATCACCACCCGCATCAAGGTCCATGCGATCCAGTGCGGCACCGCCGCATAGAGGATCAGCACCGCCGAAATCAGCGACCCCAGCGCCGCGAAGACCCGCACATGGCCCACGCGGCGGATCATCACCGGCGTCCATTGCGAACCGAACAGGAACCCCGCGAAATAGGCCGACATGACGATCGACATCTCATAGGTGCCGATCCCCTCGATATCGCCGCGGATACCCAGCAGCGTGCCCTGCATCCCGTTGCCCACCATCAGGAGCATGATGCCCAGCAAGAGCGGCCAGGACTGTCGCAGAACGGTAAGCATGGATGGGGCCTTTCAAGTCAGAACACCCGGGATAGCCCGGGCGGGCGGCGGCGTCAGGACGATTTGCGACCCGAAGGGATCAAAAGCGACGCATCGCCATAGGAAAAGAAGCGATAGCCGGTTTTTACGGCATGATCGTAAATATCCCGGATACGCCCCTGCCCCATCAGGGCCGAGACCAGCATCAACAGCGTCGATTTCGGCAGGTGGAAATTGGTCATCAGCGCGTCGGTCACGCGGAACTGAAAGCCCGGATAGATGAAAATATCGGTGGTGCCGCGGAAGGGCGCGATCTCGCCGCCCCGCGCGGCGCTTTCGATCAGCCGCAGTGCGGTGGTGCCCACGGGGATCACCCGGCCCCCGGCGGCGCGGGTCGCGGCAATCTCGGCGGCGGCCTGCTCGGTGACCTCGCCCCATTCGGCATGCATTCTGTGGGTGGTCACATCCTCGACCTTGACCGGCAGGAAGGTGCCCGCGCCGACATGCAGCGTCACTTCGGTAAACTCGACCCCCTTGGCGGCGAGCGCCTCCAGAAGCTCGCGGGTGAAATGCAGGCTGGCGGTGGGGGCGGCGACCGCGCCCGAATGGCGGGCGAAGACGGTCTGGTAATCGGTCTTGTCGGCCTCGTCCGGGGCGCGGAGCGCCGCGATATAGGGCGGCAGCGGCATCGCCCCCGCCGCGGCCAGCGCGGCGTCGAAATCCTCGCCCGCAAGATCAAAGGCCAGCCGCAACTGGCCCTCCTCGATCGCGGTGACGCGGGCCGAGAGCGCGTCGGAAAAGCGGATCGCCTCGCCCGGGGCGAGCTTGCGCAGGGGCTTGGCCATCGCCTGCCATTCGCCCGAGCCGGTGGGCTCGAGCAGCGTGACCTCGACCCGCGCGACCGCCGGGCCCTGCGGCGTCTGCCGGGTGCGGGTGCCCGACAGACGCGCCGGGATCACGCGGGTGTTGTTCAGCACCAGCCGATCCCCGGGCTGGAAGAGGTCGATCAGGTCCGACACATGCAGATCGGTGATCTGGTCGCCCTCGGCCAGCAAGAGCCGCGCCGCGGTGCGCGGGCGCGCCGGGCGCACCGCGATCAGCCCCTCGGGCAGGTGAAAATCGAAATCCTCAAGTTTCATCAGGGCCTTGCCTTTGCCTTCGTCGGGGCCGTCGTCGATGCGGCGCCTATTGCGGCGCCAGAACGGGCGGATCGCGGCGGAAGATCTCGCGGAACATGCCGGGCGTGAGCAGGCTGAACGGGTTCACCGAGATTTCGGGGCGCGCCGCCGAGCCCCCCAGCCGATAGGTGAAGCCGAAGACCCCCTCGCCCTTGCGGGTCAGGACCTGACCGATCCCGTTCACCAGATAGAATGGCGAGATCACGCCCTGCATGTCGAGTTTGCCCGCCTCCGGGTAATAGGTGCCGGTCATCGTCACGCCCATCGAGGCGCCGATCGCCTCGCCCCTTGTGACGCTGACCCCCCCGGGCGTCAAGCGGAAGGCCCCCTCGACCGAGGTGAACAGGATCCCCTCGCCGTTCAACTGTTCGAGAAGCCCGATCCCCGAGGCCGCCGACAGCATCGAGGCCAGCACCGGCGCATCCTTGACGCGCAGCGCGCTCGAGGTGGCGGTGCCGTCATAGCTTGCGGTGCCGACGGGCGAGAGGGTCATGTCGAGCCGCCCGCCGCGGGCCTTGTCGAAGATGCCCGCCGCCGCCAGAACGGCGCCCGCATCCTGCGCCGAGATACGCACCGCGGGGCGGCCATTGGCGGCGGGGGCCATCACGCCCCGCACCGCGGCCCGGCCATTCACCGCGCCCGCGAATTCGCCCTGCACCCCGCCGCGGGTGGTGAAACTGCCGGAAAATCCCTGCAGCGCGATCGTATCGGTGATCTGCACCCGGTCGAGCCGCCCGCTGATCCGGCTGCCGCCCGCGCCGCCGCCCGGGGGCCCGCTGCTGCCCGCCGTCATCTTGCCCAGATCGAGCCGCCCGCCCTTCAGCTCGATATCGGGCGCGCGCCCGCCGCGGCCCACCAGATCGAGCGCCCCCTTGAACCAGCTGCCGATGCTGAGGCTGGACAGCCGCGCGCGCTCCAGCCCCGCCGGGCCCAGCGTCAGATCGCCCGAAGCCGCGAGGCCGGGCGCGGTCAGGCTCAGCGCCTCGACGGTGGGCGGGCTGCCAAGCCGCCCGGTCAGCTTCACATTGCCCTTGGTCGCGGCCGCTTTCGACCAGCCGATTTCCGGGATCTTCAGGCCCAAGCCCTTGAGATCGCTTTCAAAGAAATAGCCGGGCGCCTGCCCCTCGCGCAGATCAAGCCGCAGATGCCCCCAGCCCGAGCCCGCCACCGCCCCCTTGGGCAGGGCGATGTTGAAGGCCTCGAGCCCCGCGGGCGTCACATTGACATAGCCGTCAAGCGTCGAGATGCCCTTGGCCTCGGGGGCGAAGCGCTGGCTCCAGCGCGCGTCAAAGGTCACCCCCGCCATCTGCCCCTTGCCCGAAAGCACCATGCCGGTGCGATCCGCGGTCAGCCGCAGCGCGGGCGCCTCGATCCGCTGGCCCGGCACGATCTTGTCGGAACTGACCTCGGTCAGGCGCGCGCGCACGTCGAAATCGACATCCTCGGGGGCGATCTTCGGGGTCAGGCGGAAGTTCAGCTCGGTCTCGGCCTCGGCCCAGCCCTCGGCGATATCGGTGCCCTTGCCGGCCTTTTTCAGGAATTCAAACGGCGGCTCATCGAGCAGCGACAGCGCCGCAGGAATGGGCGAGCGGGTCATCAGCCGCACCACCATCGGCGCGAATTTCACCCGGATATCGGGCACGGTGATCGTGGTATCAGCGACCTCGATCTGCCCGCCCGCGGGCGGCACCACATGGCCCTCTTCGACCATCAGCGCATGGCGGTTGTCGTGGATCGTGGCAAAGCCGCGGCCCTCGCGCACCGGCGGCAGGCTGCGCAGGGCGGTAACCTCGGCGCCGCGGAATTCATAGTTCAGCGCCAGTCGCGGCTCTCGCCCGGGGGCCAGCCGCAGCGCGGCGCGCACGTTGGTCAGCTCGCCCGTGGCGATGTTGTCGGCCACCCAGCGCCGCGTGGGCTCCACCAGCCGCGGCGGCCAGAGCGCCAGCAGATCATCCTTGCCGGTGCGGTTCACCCCCATATCCAGCGCCACCCGCCAGCCGCTGTCATCGGCGGAAACGGCGCCGCGCGCGGTGATCCGCCGCGCGCCCTCGATCAGCTGCAGCTGCCCCAGCTCGACGCGGAACGGATCGAGATTGAGCCGCAGGTCGGCCGCGCCCTGCGAGAACCGCGCGGGCCGCTCGAACACGCCCTCGGGGTCGAGCGCCAGATCGGTGATCGCGATCTGGGTGATCAGCGAGCCGGGGCGCAGCCCGTCGAGATCGCGCAGGAGCGTCTGCCCCTCGGCGCGCAGCCGCAGCGCGCGGCTCTGGAAGCTCAGATCGGTGAAGGCCACCCGGTCGCTGGCCGGATCATAGCTGAGCCGCACCCCCGCCCCCTCGAAGGGCAAGGGCGCCGCCCC
>JACXUS010000579.1 GCA_014763785.1 Sphingomonadales bacterium
GGCCTGCGGGTCGATGTGATGGCTCTGGGGCCCAAGGGCGAGCTGTGGATCGTCGAATGCAAATCCGGGCGCGCCGATTTCACCTCGGATCGCAAATGGCGCGGCTATCTCGATTGGGCGGACCGGTTCTTCTGGGCGGTGGATGCCGAGTTCCCGGTCGAGATCCTGCCCGAGGACACCGGCCTGATCCTTGCCGACCGCTTCGGCGCCGAGGTGCTGCGCCCCGCGCCCGAGCTCAAACTGGCGCCCGCGCGCCGCAAGACCGTGATTCAGGATTTCGCCCGCACCGCCGCGCGCCGGCTGCAGGCGCGGCTCGACCCCGGCCTGCCGGTGCTGCCCGGCGATCTTTTCGACGCCGCGGGCTAGCGCCTCAGCGTTTCTTCGGCCCCTTGCCCTTGGCCGGCTTGCCGCCCGCGGCAATCTCGCGGGCCGCTTCGGCCGCGGCCAGCAATTCCTCGGCGATTTCCTCGGCTTCCTCGGGGTCGAAATCGAGCGGCAGGTCGATCCCCTCGCCCTCGACATAGATCCGCACCATCCCGACCGAGGTCGGCCCGATCTGCAGATTCGCCGCAACGTCGCTTTCGCTGTCGATACCCATGCTGGTCTCCGTTTCTCGATCCCCGGGCGTAGCGCCATGGCGCGCGGCAGGCAAGAAAAACCACCCAAGCCTGGGCGGGAAATGCCGATGCGCCGCAAACGGGCCCTTGCAATCCCGCCGCGCTGGGGCTAAATCGCCCCGCAGTGCCGCCTTAGCTCAGTTGGTTAGAGCACCAGATTGTGGATCTGGGGGTCCCCCGTTCGAGCCGGGGAGGCGGTACCATTCATCTCATTAATCTCCTTTGATTTTTCTGCCCGAGTTGGGGCGGACATGAGCTGTGGTTTGCAGTTGGTTTGCAAATGCTGTTTGTCCACTTAACCTTCTTTCCATGCTATTCTTGGGAAGGAGGAAGACCCCATGGGACAAACATCGACAGCGAAGAAGCGGCTGCCGCGGGACGCGGTC
>JACXUS010000242.1 GCA_014763785.1 Sphingomonadales bacterium
CCCCTGCCCCGGTCAGAAGGCCGCTTGCCCCGCGCCCCGCAGATGGGTCATCTTTCGGGTGACCGCGCCCCCGCGCGCCGTATATCCTCGGCGCATCCGCAATACGGCCCGCCGAAGCAGGAGACAGGCGAAGATGCAGGCAATGAGCTGGAGCGAGTGGTTCGCCCATGACGGGCTGGGGCTCGCGGCGCGCATCCGCAGTGGCGAGCTTCGCGCCGAAGAGGTCGCCGCCCAGGCCGCAAGCGCCATAGCCGCCACCAACCCCGCGATCTGCGGCGTGGTCGAGGTCTTCGAGGATGCGGTGCGGGATGCCCGTGTGAACGGCGCCGCGCCCGAGGGGGTCTTTGCGGGCCTGCCCTTCCTGCTCAAGGATCTGGGGCCGACGCTGGCCGGGCGGTTGCAGGAACAGGGCTCGCTTTTCCTGCGCGGCAACCGGCCCACGCAGGACGCCTTCCTGACGCGCAAGATGAAGGCCGCGGGGCTCAATATCATCGGGCGCACCACGACGCCGGAATTTGGCTGTTGCAGCTCGGCCGAGAACCCGGCGGTCTATGTCACCCGCAACCCCTGGGGGACCGGCTTCACCAGCTGCGGGTCCTCGGCGGGCTCGGCGGTGATGGTGGGCGCGGGGGTCGTGCCGCTGGCGCATGGCACCGATGGCGGCGGCTCGATCCGGATTCCGGCCGGCTGCTGCGGCGCGATCGGGCTGAAATCCTCGCGCGGGACGTTTTCGATTGCGCCGGCGCAGTCGGATTTCACCTCTGTTGTCTCGACGCAGGGCTGTATCAGCCGCACGGTGCGCGACACGGCGGCCTTCGTCGATGCCTGCCGCGGCGGGGCGCCGGGCGAATTCATGCCGTTCTGGACGCCGGACGAGCCCTTCCTGCGCCGGATCGAGCGCGACCCGAAACCCCTGCGCATCGCCGTTTCGCATGAATGGGGGCCGTATAAGGCCACGCCGCATATCGCGGCCGAGCTGGGCCGCGTGGCGCTGTTTCTGGAAACCCTCGGGCATCATGTCGATTGGGCGGTGCCTGCGGTCGATTTCGACAAGGCTTACGCCGCGCAAACCACTTGCTACATCACCAATTTCGCGCAGGTGGTGAACGGCCTTCTGCGCGCGCGCGGGCTGGAGCGGCCGCCCGAGGACCTGATCGAGCCGATGAACATCCGGATCTGGGAACAGGGCAAGGATGCAAGCTATAGCGCGCGCGCCGAGATGCAGCTGGCCTTCAACGAGACCGCGCGGGCCTTCGGCGCGGTCTTCGAGGATTGGGATATCCTGCTGACACCCACGACCGCGCGGCCGACCCCGCCGATTGGCACGACCGAATATCTGACGCTCACCGACAATCCTTCGGCGCGCGACTGGTTCGAGAACCTCTGGGGCTTTTTCGCCTATACGCCGCTCAACAATCTCTGTGGCACGCCGGGGCTGTCGCTGCCGCTGGCGGCGCAGGAGAACGGCCTGCCCTTGGGGATGCAGATCCATGCCCGGCAGGGCCATGACGGGCTCTTGCTGCAGCTGGCCGCGCAGATCGAGCGCGCGATTGACGGGCGCTGGACTGCGGGACGCCTGCCCGCGGTCCATGTCACCGCGCTGGCCTGAGGGGGTGGCATGACCGGGGCCCTCGATCTGGGATCGCTTGCCACGCGCTGCACGCCGATTGCGCCCGAGCTGGCGGCCGATCTCGCCCGGGCCACGCATGGGATCGCGGGCCGCCTCACCCGCCTTGCCACCGAGAAGGACGACACCTTTCACGTGCTGACCGAGACCGGCGCCGAGCTCATCTACAAGATCGCGAACCCGGGCGAGAGTATGGCGAGCCTCGATCTGCAGGTGCAATGCCTGCGCCATCTGGAACGGGTGGCGCCCGATCTGCCGGTGCCGCGGGTGGTGCCTGCGACCTCGGGGGCGCTGCTCGTGCCGGTGCCCAGCGCCGATGGGCCGCGGCAGGTGCGGGTGATGAGCTATCTGAGCGGCGATCTGCTCGACGGGCTGCCCCCCGACCCGGCCGAGCAGCGGCTGATCGGGGCGATGGCGGCGCGGCTGCGGCTGGCGCTGGCGGGGTTTTCGCACCCGGCGGCGGATCATGTGCTGGCCTGGGATGTGCGGCATCTGCCCGCGCTTGCCGGGCTCGTCGATCAGGTGCCCGATGCGGGCCAGCGCGCCCTGCTGGCGCGGGCCTTCGCGCAGATCACCGCGCTGGCGCCGCGCATCGACGCCCTGCCCCGGCAGATCGTGCATAACGACTTCAACCGCTCGAACCTGCTGGTGACCCGCGCAGGCCCGCCGCAGGTGACCGGCATCATCGACTTTGGCGATGTGGTGCATACGGCGATTGCGATCGACCTTGCCACCGCCATGCTGAACCAGCTGCCGCGCGACGCGGCCGAGCGCGGCACGGGCGGCATGTTCGACGGGCCGCTGCGGGTGCTTGCGGGCTATCTGCCGCTCGCGCCGCTCGGGCCCGAGGAGCGGCACCTGCTGCCGCATCTGGTCTTCGCCCGGGTGGTGACCCGCGCGCTCCTGTCGCTCTGGCGCGCGCGGCAGTTCCCCGAGAACCAGAGCTATATCCTGCGCCACACCGCCCCGTGCTGGGATCAGCTCGACTGGTATCTGTCGCACTCTCCCGCCGCGCTCGACGCCCTGATGCCCTGACCCGAAAGGCCCCGCCATGACCCCGAACCAGACGACCGGCGCCACGATGGTCAATGCCTTCGACCCGGGCCAGCCCGGCGCGCTCGACCCCGCGCTGGCGCGCATGATCGAGCGGCGCGGGCGGCTCCTCGGGCCCGCTTACCGGCTCTTTTACCAGACCCCGGTCGAGGTCTGCCGCGCTCAGGGCACCCGGCTTTATGACAGTCAGGGGCGCGACTATCTCGACGCCTATAACAACGTGGTCTCGGTCGGCCATTGCCACCCGCAGGTGATCGCGGCGGTCCATGCGCAGATGCAGCTGCTCTGCACCCATACCCGCTATCTGCAGGACGGCATTCTGGACTATGCCGAGGCGCTGCTGCCGAGTTTTGGCGGCCGGATCGGCGCCGAGGGGCATCTGATGTTCACCTGCACCGGTTCCGAGGCCAATGATCTGGCGATCCGGATCGCGCGTCATCACACCGGGCGCAACGGGATCATCGTGACGGAGGAGGCCTATCACGGCAATTCCGAGCTGACGGCGGGGTTTTCGCCCTCGCTGGGGCGCGGCGCGCGGCTGGGCACCTGGGTGCGCCGGGTGCCCGCGCCCGACAGCTATCGCCACGATCCGGCGGCCTTGGGGCACATGATGGCCGCGGCGGTGACCCGCGCGGCCGAGGAGCTCGCGCGCCATGGCGACGGGCTGGCGGCTTTCGTGGCGGATTCGCTTTTCTCCTCGGATGGGATCTTCACCACGCCCGAGGTGCTGGGTCCGGTGGCAGCGGCGGTGCGCGCGGCGGGCGGGCTCTTTCTGGCCGATGAGGTGCAGGCGGGTTTTGGCCGCTCGGGCGAGCGGTTCTGGGGCTTTCAGCGCCACGGGATCGACCCCGATATCGTGACCATGGGCAAACCGATGGGCAATGGCTTCCCGGTCGCGGCGGTGGCGGTCGCGCGCGAGGTGGTCGCGGAATTCGGCCGCGATCTGCGCTATTTCAACACCTTCGGCGGCAATGGCGTGGCGATTGCAGCCGCGCGGGCCACGCGCGAGGTGATCCTGACCGAGGACCTGCAGGGCAATGCCCAGCGCATCGGCACGCTGCTGCGCGCGGGGCTGGCCGCGCTGGCAGAGCGCTTCGAGGGGATCGGCGATATCCGCGGCGCCGGGCTCTATATCGGGGTCGAGATGGTGAGCGACCGCGCGCGCCGCACCCCCGATGCGCAGGCGGCGGCCGCGATCGTGAACGGGCTGCGCGAACGGCGGGTGCTGATCTCGGCCACCGGCCCCGGCGCGAATGTGCTGAAGATCCGCCCGCCGCTGGTGTTCTCGGCCGCGGATGCCGATCAGCTGCTGAGCACGCTGGAGGCGGTGCTGCGCAAGCGCTGAGCGGCCGCAGTCAATCATGCAGATTTGACCGGCTCCGGAAGGCGAGATCAGCGTCGATCGGCACCCGGTTCAATCTGCGGCCGCACGGCGTCCCCGGCGTAATGCTGCGGCGCCAGAAGATTGCGCCTGAGAAAGCTGATCGCCGCGTCCAGCTTCTTGGGCCGCCAGTTTCCGGCCGGCCAGATCAGGTGAAAATCCGTCTCGGACCAAGCCTTTGCGGGCAGAACGACCTCTAGCGTGCCCTCCTTCAGAGCCTCGTCCACAAGAAAATCCGGCAGGCAAGCGATGCCCGCCCCCTGCCGCGCGGCAAAGCTCAGCATCTCCACATGCGAACATGTGAGCCGCGCTTGCAAGGCCGCGCCGACGCGCTCCGGCACCCGTGCTGCGCCGCCAGCCCCATCACCTGCGCGTAGTCGCGATGGTCGGGCGTGACCGCGGCGCGGATCTCGTTCTTCTCCTCACCCATGGC
>JACXUS010000243.1 GCA_014763785.1 Sphingomonadales bacterium
CACCAGAAGCGGCCCGAGCAGCATCGGCAGCGGCAGATGCAGCGCCTGCGCCGCAAGTCCCCCCGCCGCGCCCAGCGCAAGGGTCAGGCCGAAGCTCGGCAGGTGTAGCTTGTCGGGAATGAAACGCATCGGGGGTCCTTCAGGCTGCGACACCCTGTCACTCTGCCGCGGGCTGGGCAAGGGGGGGCGCCGCGCTCTCGGCCCGCCACGCCAGCCGCACGAGCAGCACCGCCGCCAGCCCCAAAGCGCAGGCAAAGAGCCGCGTCAGGTCCAGCATCTGCCCCAGCGCGGCCGAGCCCGGTGCCCCCTGCGCCACCGCCGTCTGCACAAGGCTCAGATCAAGCGCCACCAGCGCCCCGATCAGCGTGCTGGCAAAGAGCGCAAATCCCAGCATCAGCCGCACCATCCAGCTGCGCGCCCCCAGCGCCAGCGCGACCAGCACCGGCGCGCCGATCCACATCTGCCACAGCATCCCGCGCACTTCCTGCCACAGCACGATCCGCTGCACCGCGCCGGCAACGCCCGCCTCGGGTGGCCAGACCGCCATCGCGGCAAACCACAGCAACTGCACGGCCGCGAAGAGCCCCGCCCCCCGCCAGAGCCAGCGCCGCCAGAGCCCGTGCCGCCAGGGGGCCACCCGGCTCACCAATGCGGCGGCTTCTGATCGGCCAGCGGGATCTGCCCGCCCGCGGAATATTCGCGCTCGGCCTCGCGCTCCATCAGCAGGCCGAGAAGCCGCCCCATCCGCGCAATCTCGCGGGTCTGGCCCGCGACCACATCCGACAGCTCGTCGACCGTGCGCCGCAGATGCGCCAGCTCTTCCTCGGCGCGGTCCATCCTGTCCTGCATTGCTAACTCCCTCACGGCCCAAGCCCGCTTGCCGCGCGGCGGCCCATCCGCTACACCCTCGCGCGAGTGAAGCCCAGGTGCAAGCCGAAGGAAGACCATGGCCAAGGACAAGATCCGCCGCCCGCGCGCCGAGACCCCGAAGGGGTTTCGCGATTATTTCGGGGCCGAGGTGACCGAGCGCAACGAGATGCTCGCCACCATTGCCGAGGTCTATCGCGCCCATGGCTTCGATCCGCTGGAAACCAGCGCCGTCGAGACGGTCGAGGCCCTGGGCAAGTTCCTGCCCGATGTCGACCGCCCGAACGAGGGGGTTTTCGCCTGGCTCGACGAGGGCGGCGACTGGCTCGCGCTGCGCTATGACATGACCGCGCCGCTCGCGCGCGTGGCGGCGCAGTTCCGCAATGACCTGCCCTCGCCTTACCGGCGCTATACGATGGGGTCGGTCTGGCGCAACGAGAAGCCGGGGCCCGGGCGGTTTCGCCAGTTTTATCAATGCGATGCCGATACGGTGGGCGCGGCGAGCGTGGCCGCGGACGCCGAAATCTGCGGTATGCTCAGCGACACGCTCGAGGCCGTGGGCATCCCGCGCGGCGATTATCTGGTGCGCGTCAACAACCGCAAGGTGCTGAACGGCGTGATGGAGGTCGCGGGCGTGCTCGACCCGACCGACCCCCAGAAATTCGCCGAGGCCCGCGGCACCGTGCTGCGCGCCATCGACAAATTCGACAAGTTCGGCGAGGCGGGCGTGCGCGCGCTGATGGGCGCGGGGCGGATGGATGCCTCGGGCGATTTCACCAAGGGCGCGGGGCTCTCGGACGAGCAGGCCGATATCGTCATGGGCTTCATGAGCGCCAAACGCGCGAACGGCACGGCCACCGCCGCGCGGCTGCGCGAGCTGGTCTCGGGCTCGGTTCTGGGCGCCGAGGGGGTGGACGAGCTCGAACAGATCGCCGGGCTGCTCGACGGGCAGGGCTATGGCCCCGACCGCATCGTGATCGACCCCTCGGTCGTGCGCGGCTTGGGCTATTACACCGGCCCCGTGTTCGAGGCCGAGCTGACCTTCGAGATCCTCGACGAGAAGGGCCGCCCGCGGCAATTCGGCTCGGTCGCAGGCGGCGGGCGCTATGACGATCTGGTCAAGCGGTTTACGGGCCAGGAGGTCCCCGCCACAGGGGTTTCCATCGGTGTGGACCGGCTCCTGTCGGCGCTACGGGCCAAGGGCCGGATCAGCGGCGCGGCGCAGGGCCCCGTGGTGGTGACCGTGATGGACCGCGACCGGATGGGCGACTATCTCGCGATGGCGGCCGAGCTGCGCCGTGCGGGCATCCGCGCCGAGGTCTATTTGGGCAACCCGAAGAACTTCGGCAACCAGCTCAAATATGCCGACAAGCGCGAAAGCCCGGTGGCGGTGATCCAAGGCTCGGACGAGGCCGCCCGCGGCGTCGTGCAGATCAAGGATCTGGTTCTGGGCGCGCAGATCGCGGCCGAGGCGACGGTTGAAGAATGGAAATCCCAACCGGCGCAATTCGAGGCGTCGCGCGGCGAAATGGTCGAGAAAGTGAAAGCCATCCTCGCCCGCAATCAGGCCCGGGGGGCGCTCTGATGGCCACCAAGGCCGCCGCCCGCGCCTGTGGTGAACGTGTGCTGGCGGCCTTTGCCGCCGCCGGTGCGCAGGAAATCGCACCCGATATCCTGCAACCCGCCGAGGTTCTTCTGGATCTCTATGGCGAGGATATCCGCGCGCGCGCCTATGTCACCTCGGACCCCGCCCGCGGCGAGATGATGCTGCGCCCCGATTTCACCGTGCCTGTGGTGCAGGCGCATATGGCCGGCGGCGCCGAGCCCGCGCGCTATTGCTATATGGGCGAGGTGTTCCGCAAGCAGGATCACCTCGGCGCCGCGCGGGTCGCAGAATATATTCAGGCGGGCTATGAGGTCTTCGACCGCGCCGACCCCGAGGCCGCCGATGCCGAGGCCTTCGCCCTGATCGCGGCGCAGGTCGCGCATCTGGGCCTGACCGCCACCATCGGCGATATCGGCATCCTGCGCGCGGCCGTGGAGGGGCTCGACACGATCCCCGCGCGCAAACAGGCGCTGGCCCGCCACATCTGGCGCCCGCAGCGGTTTCACAAGCTGATGGCGCGCTATGCGGGGCTCGAACTCGCGCCCGCCACCCGCGCGGCCCTGCTGTCGGGCCTGCGCCCCGGCGCGCCCTGGATCGGCCTGCGCAGCCCCGATGAGATGGAGGCCCGGATCGCGCGCCTGCGCCTTGACGCCACCGCCGCCCCGATCCCGGCCGAGGATGTCGCGCGGCTCGACGCGCTTTTTGCGCTGCGCTGCCCGGCGCCGGAGGCCCCCGCGCGGCTGCGCGCGCTCGGCCTGCCCGCGATCGAAGGCGCCATCGCCCGGCTGGAACGCCGCCTGAACGCGCTGGCGGCGCGCGAGGTCGCCCTTGAAACGCTGGGCTTCGATGCAAGCCACGGCCGCACCACGATGGAATATTACGACGGCTTCGTCTTCGCCCTCTCGGCCACCGATCCCGCGCTGCCGCCCGTCGCCTCGGGCGGGCGCTATGACGCGCTGACACGGGTCTTGGGCGGCGGGAGCGCGATTCCGGCCGTGGGCGGCGTGATCCGCCCCGGGCTTGTCGCCGATCTGGAGGGCGCGCAATGACGATCAAGCTTGGGGTGCCCTCCAAAGGCCGTCTGATGGAGCAATGCTTCGACTGGTTCGCGGCGCGCGGGCTGACGCTGCGCCGCACCGGGTCGGAGCGTGAATATGCGGGCGCCGTCGAGGGCGCCGAGGGGCTGGAGCTGGTGCTGCTGTCGGCGGGTGAGATCCCGCGCGAGCTGGCCGCGGGGCGGATTCACCTTGGCGTCACCGGGTCCGATCTGGTGCGCGATAAGCTGGCCGACTGGTCGGCGCAGGTGGTCGAGCTGGCGCCGATGGGCTTTGGCCATGCCGATCTGATCATCGCCGTGCCAAGCTGCTGGGCCGATGTCGACACGCTCGAAGACCTCGACGCCGCGGCCCATGCCTTCCGCGCGGCACATGGCTTCCGGCTGCGGATTGCGACGAAATATCATCGGCTTGTGCGGGAATACCTGACCCGCGAGGGGGTCGCCGATTATCAGCTGGTGGACAGTCAGGGCGCGACCGAAGGCACGGTGAAGAACCTGACCGCCGAGGCCATCGCCGATATCACCTCCTCGGGTGAGACGCTCCGCGCCAACCACCTCAAGATCCTCTCGGATGCGCTGATCCATCAAAGCCAGGCGACGCTTTTCGCCGCCCGCGCGGCCGATTGGACCGGCGAAGCGGCGCGGCTGGCGGCGCTGTGCAAGCAACTCGGCGTGGCGCACCCGGATTTCTGAGGCGCCGCGGGGGTTTTCCACCCCCGCACCCCCGGAGAGTATTTGCACCAGGAAAAGCACTGGGCTTTTTCTTGGCGGAAATACTCCGGGGAGTCGCGGCAAGGCCGCGACGGGGCAGCGCCCCTAGCAGGCCGCTGAAGAAGTCGGCTGTGCAGAACGGTTTTCTTTCGGCGCAACTGTCCGGGCTTGGCTTCGGGCGCCTTGGTGCAGAAAGTATGCTT